>WQUS01000081.1 GCA_009781965.1 Bacillota bacterium
TGCCGGCCGCCAGCCTGATGACAGTGATTAAGCGTGAGGGCGGCGCTACTTTGCAGGAGGTGCGGCTCTTTGACGTTTATCAGGGCGAGCAGGTGGCGGAGGGCTACCGAAGCATTGCTTTTGCCCTGCGGTTCCAGGCCTATGACCGGACCCTGACCGATGAGGAAGTAGCCGGGAAGATGGCCCATATCACGGCGGCGCTGGAGAAAGAGCAGGGAGCGTTATTGAGAGAGAAAAACAGCTGAATGAGCCTGCCGGGTTACTGTTCAGTGTTTGTTGATCCTCTAAGTGAAGACGGCACGCAAAACTATTAACCGTAAGCGATTTTTCGCAAGAGCATGAGCGCACGGTTAATAGTTTTGTGCCGGATGGTGCGAACAGTAACGTGTGAACAGAACCCTTCCGGGTGAAAGATTGTCCTTTGCGGCAGGAATTTGGCGTTTGATGTCGAATCATCCCATGTGCCAAATATGCCGGAAGGAGGGCGCGGATCATGTCAGCTGAAGAGAACCGGGTGGATGTGGAAATTTATGGCGTGCGTTACGCCCTGAAAGGGGATGCGGCCCCTGAGACGATGGTTGATATGTCCAGGGACGTTGATGAAAAGATGAGGCAGGTGCTGCAGCGTAACCCGGGGTTATCACTTTACAAGGCGGCGATACTGACGGCGCTGAATATGTCGGAAGAGCTATACGCCCTCAAAGAAGAATATAATAATTTGGTTCAGATGCTGGAACTCGAACGCAACAGGAAAAGCAAATAAAACTCATGGAGCTGGCTTCATGAGTTTTTTAATCTTTGTTTTGAGGCAGATTATAAGTAAGCGATCATTAATATACTATAATTTAAGTCGTTTAAGGTGCGGTGCGCTTGCAAGAGAATAAATTAACCGCCGGCCCGCTGCCCAGGTCGTTTTATGCCCGGGACACCGTTACCGTGGCCAGGGCGCTGCCCGGCTGTATGCTGGTGCATGATACTCCGGCGGGAATCACTGCCGGCATCATAGTGGAAACCGAGGCTTACCTGCAGGGAGACCCGGCCTGTCACGCCGCCCGGGGCGTGACGCCCAGGAACAAGCTGATGTTTGGCCCGCCGGGGTTTGCTTATGTGTATTTTACCTATGGCATGCACTATTGCTTTAATGTGGTTACCGCGGCGGCAGGGATTGGCGAAGCGGTGCTGATTAGGGCGCTGGAGCCGGTGCAGGGAATGGCGCTGATGGGCGGCCGCCGTAACCGGCAAGAACTGCGTGAACTTTGTTCCGGGCCGGCTAAGCTTACTCAGGCTATGGGGATAGGCAAAGAGCAGAACGGTCTTGATCTTACCGGCGAGCAGCTTTTTATCTGTGCCGCCGGCTCGGCCGGCCCGCTGGTTACCACCACCAGGATTGGCATCCGGGCCGGGGCCGAACTGCCGCTGCGTTTTTACTTGCGGGACAGTAAATACGTCTCCAGGAGATAAAAATAAAAAATTCTATTGGGAGGAACCACGTTGAAAATCAAGGATATTTATGAATATGTGATTGCCCGGGGGATGGAGAAGGATCCCCGGGGCGCCCAAAGCGTAGCCGAACAGCTGGAAAGGGAACGGGAGCGGTATGCCGATCTGAAGGAAGAAGACCAAAAGGATTACGACAGTGAGCGTTTGGCCAATCCATACAGTGACACCAGGATTTTGTACGGGGACCCAGCAACGGAGGTGCGCCGGCTTCTGGCAGGCATAGACATTGAGGTGGGCGAAGTGTTGCTGGCGGACCGGCTGGGGGAAAAGGGGCAACCGGTGGATCTGATTATGTCCCATCACCCGGAGGGCAAAGCCATGGCGGCCTTGCATGATGTGATGCATCTGAAGGAGGATATTCTGGCCCGCTATGGCGTGCCCATCAACGTGGCCGAGGGGATGATGGCGGCCCGGATTAGCGAGGTGAAACGCGCCTTCATGCCGGTTAATCACAACCGGACGGTAGACGCCGCCAGGCTTATGGGTATCCCGCTCATGAGCGCCCATACCGTGGCGGATAACCAGGTGACTACTTTTTTACAGGAGCTTATGGACCGGGAAGAGCCGAAAACTTTGCAGGATGTGGTCAAACTGTTAAAGACCATTCCCGAATATGCCGAATCTGTCCGCCATAACGCCAGCCCCAGTATTGTGGTGGGCGCCAAGGAACGCCGGACCGGTAAAGTATGGGTGGATATGACCGGCGGCACCAGCGGTTCCCACAACATTTACGCCAAGCTGGCTGAGGCCGGCGTCGGGACTATGTTGGTGATGCATATCAGTGAAAAACATATGAATGAAGCCAAGAAAAACTACGTCAATGTGATTATTGCCGGCCATATGGCCAGTGATTCCCTGGGCGTAAACTTGCTTTTGGACGGTATTGAGAAGCAGGGCGTGGAAATCATCCCCTGTGCGGGCCTGATCCGGCACAAACGATAATGAAAAAACCGGAACTGTTGGCCCCGGCCGGCGGGAAGGACGCGTTAGTGGCGGCGGTGCAAAACGGCGCCGATGCCGTATACCTGGGCGGCCGCCAGTTTAACGCCCGCCGGGGCGCCGAGAATTTCGACAGCCGGGAATTGGCCGAGGCCATTGAATACGCCCATCTGCGTGGGGTGAATGTCTATGTGACGGTGAATATCCTGCTGGCTGACGCGGAATTGCGGGAAGCCGTCCGTTTTTTACAGGCCATTTATAATGCCGGGGCAGACGCCGCCATTGTGCAGGATTGGGGCTTAATCAGGCTGGCCCGGCTGGTGACGCCGGAGCTGGCGCTGCACGCCAGTACCCAGATGACCGCACACAACCTGCCCGGGGTGATTTTTTTGCGTGACGCCGGTATCAAGCGGGTGGTGCTGGCCAGGGAAACGGATCTGCAGGCGGTGCGCTATATCCGTGAACAGGCCGGGATCCAGGTGGAAACCTTTGTCCACGGCGCCTTGTGCGTATGTTATTCCGGTCAGTGTTTGATGTCCAGTATGATTGGCGGCCGGAGCGGCAACCGGGGACGCTGTGCCCAGCCATGCCGTTTGGAGTATCGTCTGGCGGATCAAAAGGGACAGCCGGTGGCAGCTGCCGGTCAATGGGGCGACTATTTGCTCAGCCCCAAAGATTTGAATCTCAGCGCCCGGATTGGGTCTTTGCTGGCAGCCGGCATTGATGCTTTTAAAATTGAGGGCCGGATGCGCCGGCCGGAATATGTGGCCACAGTGGTCGGTATTTACCGGCAGCTGATTGATCGGGCCATGGCCGGCGAAGACGGTGGCGAGAATAGTGGCGGGGAAGGTTCGGTTGAGGGTGGTTCGGTTGAAGATAGTTCGGTTGAAGATAGTTCGGTTGAAGATAGTTCGGTTACCGAGGCTGAGTCTGTGGACCTGGCCCAGATCTTTAACCGGGGTTTTTCCACCGGTTACTTTTTTGGCCGCCCCGGCCGGGATTTAATGAGCTATCAGCGGCCGAACAACCGGGGTGTGCCCTTGGGCCGGGTGCGGAGCTATAACCGTCAATCAGGCCGGGCGGCCATCGAGCTGGGGGCGCCCTTGGCCATTGGCGATGGTATTGAAGTATGGGTTACCAAGGGCGGCCGGGTGGGTCTGGAAGTGCATAATCTGTGGGTGCAAGGCCTGCCGGTAACCGCCGCGGCGGCCGGCGCGGCGGCGGAAATCGCCATCCAGGGCCAGCTCCGGCCCGGTGATCGCATTTTTAAAACCCATGACGCCGGATTAATCAACCGGGCTTTGCAAACTTACGCTTCCAGCCGGGAAAAGCTGTGTTTGCCGTTGGATATGCGGGTGCGGGCGAGAGTGGGGGAGCCGCTGGTGCTGGAGGCTGACGACCGGGCGGGGGTTAAGGTGACTGTGCGGACCGCCGGGATGTGCCTGGAGGCTCAGAAACATCCCCTAACCGACGAATTTCTGGCCGGACAGCTGAGCCGTTTGGGGAACACGCCCTTTGTGCTGGGCGAGCTGGTCTGCGACCTGGGAGACCGGGTGATGCTCCCGGTCAGTGAAATCAATGACGCCCGCCGGCGCATGGTTGAGCTAATGGCCGGGGAAAGGGTCAAGAAAAGACTGCCTGAACCTCTTGATGCGGCGACAATGGAAAAACGGTTTGCTCTGGCCCTGGCCCAAGGGGATGCCGCTTCTTCCGTGCGCCGGCCCAAACTGGCGGTGTCGGTGAGCGACCCGCCGTCGATCCGGGCGGCGGTAACCAATGGCGCCGAAATCGTTTACTATAACGGTGAGAGCTTTGCCCGCCGCGCTAAGCCCGCCCGGGCGGAGCTTGCCGCAGCCAGGCAGCTGTGCCGCCGGGCAGGGGTTGCCTTTATGCCGATGACGCCCCGGATCCTGCATGATACGGAGTTCCAGCAGTATGAGGATGAACTGGCGGCCTTGCTGGCCCTGGAGCCGGACGGGATCATGGTTTCCGGCTACGGTTTGTTGCCCCTTGTGCGGGCTGGCGCCGCTCTGCCACTTGCGGCTGACTTTCCGTTTAACGTGTTCAACCGCCAGGCGGCTCTGTTCCTGCAGGAACAGGGTTTGTTCCGGGTCACCGTATCGCCGGAACTGAACGGGGAACAGGTGCGGGAACTGGCCGCCGGAGCGGCGCCGGAAACCGAGCTGATTGTGCACGGTTATCTGCCTCTGATGGTATCCCGTTATTGTGCGCCGGGGAGTTTGCTGGGTGGCCGGAGCGAGGAAAATCAAGTATGCACGGCGCCCTGTCGCAAGGGTTCTTATGCTTTGCTGGACCGTAAAGGGGTGCTTTTCCCCCTGGAGACAGACAGCCGTTGTTTGATGCATCTATTTAATTCCCGGGAACTGTGTCTGTTGGATACGCTGCCTTACTTAAGCGAGGCGGGCTTGGCTTCGCTCCGGATTGAGGCCCGCCGGAATGACGCCGGCTATGTGGCTAAAACGGTGCGGGCTTACCGCCTGGTTTTGGATCAATTGTGGGAGCAGCCGGGCCGCCTGCCCGACTTGGCGGCGGCTGTGCGCGATTTAACCGCCGGGGGGCCCGGTTATACCAGGGGCCATTATTACCGGGGCGTCACAGAATCGTAAATCATACCGGTAACAGAATTAAAGGGAGATTTTTTTCGATGGACGAACGGCATTTAAAAAGACTTGAATTTGACCGGGTTAAGGAGCGGCTGGCGGAATATGCCGTCTCCGAGCCCGGCCGTGAGCTGGCCTTAAATTTGGTCCCTTTAGAGGACCTTGACGATATTGTTGCGGCGCTGGACCGGGTTACCGAGGGCCGGGAAGTGCTGCGGCTGGAGCCAAGCGCCCGGCTGGACGGCTGGAAAGACGTGCGGGAACAGGCGAGGCGCTGCGCCAGGGGCGGTGTATTGGAGCCTTTGGAACTGTGGCACGTGCTGCAAACCATGACCGCCGCCAGGCAAATTGCGTCTTTCTTCCGGGAGCGTCAGGAAAAGTATATCATGTTGCACGAAATTGCTCTGGGGCTGGGCGATTTTCGGGAGGCGGAGAAGAAAATCAACGGCGCCATCCTGGCGGGCGGGGAAATATCCGATCGGGCTTCGGAGAAACTGTTCAATTTGCGGCGCAAGATTGTGTCCACGCAACAGCGGGTCAAGGAAAGACTGAACGCGATTATCAAATCCACGGCTTGGCAGAAGTATCTGCAAGATCCCATTGTCACTATGCGGGAGGGCCGTTACGTGGTGCCGGTAAAGCAGGAATACCGGGCTCAGGTGTCAGGGATTGTCCATGACCAGTCGGCCAGCGGCGCCACTTTGTTTATCGAGCCCATGCCGGTGGTGGAGGCCAATAATGAAGTGCGCGTGATGCTGGCGGAGGAACAGCAGGAGGTGGCCAGGATCCTGCAGGAACTGTCCGCCGCGGTAGGCGAGCGGGCGGAAGATTTGTTGTACGCCTTGGAGATGCTGGCTTTTCTGGATTTCATTATGGCTTGCGCCCGGTTCAGCGCCGGCTTTGATGGTTTGGCCCCGCAGATGACGCCCGCAGCCAAACTGGATATTCGCCAGGCCAGGCACCCGCTGATTGCCGGTCAGGCGGTGCCAATCAGCGTTAATCTGGGCGACAGCTTTGATATGCTGGTGGTTACCGGGCCCAACACCGGCGGTAAGACGGTGGCTCTGAAAACGGTGGGCCTGATGGTGGCGATGGCTCATGCCGGGCTGCATTTGCCGGTCAGAGAAAACACGGTCATCGGGATGTATAAGGACGTTTTTGTTGATATCGGCGACGAGCAGAGTATTGAACAGTCTCTAAGCACTTTTTCCTCCCATATGTCCAACATTGTGGATATTTTGTCCCGGGCGGGGAAAGGCAGTTTGGTGTTGCTGGATGAGCTGGGGGCGGGCACTGACCCGGACGAGGGCGCGGCCCTGGCGCAGGCTGTCTTGGATCGCCTGCGGGAACTGGGGGCGGCCACAGTGGCCACCACCCATTACGGGGAACTGAAAAACTATGCTTTTTCCGCTGAACGGGTGGAAAACGCCAGTGTGGAGTTTGATCCGGAAACTTTAAGGCCTACCTATAAGCTGCTCATCGGCCGGCCTGGCCAGAGTAACGCCTTTGAAATCGCTCTGCGCCTGGGGCTGACCGAAGCGGTAGTGGGGCAGGCCAGGGCATATTTGACGGCGGAGCAGCGGGACGTGGCCGATCTGATGCGTGATTTGGAACAGGCCCGGGCTCAGGCGGAAAAGGAACAGGAAGAAGCCGCCAAGCTCCGTTGGGAGGCCGAAGCATATCGGCGGGAATATCAAACCATGACGGATAAAATGCGTACCCGCCGGGATGAAGTGATTGCCAAGGCGGTGGCGGAATCCAGAGAATTGGTGCTGCGCACCAGGCGGGAAATAGATTTCCTTGCCGAGGAGCTTAAAGCAGCGCTGAAAGAAGAATCGTCCCAAGCTAAAACTGCCGGCATTGATCAGGCCCGGCG
>WQUS01000082.1 GCA_009781965.1 Bacillota bacterium
GAATACAATGAGTTTTACAAGTTTATCGCCAACGCTTTTACCGAACCCAAGTACCGGCTGCATTTTTCCGTGGACGCGCCGCTGGCCATCAACGCGCTGCTCTATGTGCCGGGGGAAAACATGGAGCGCTTCGGATTCGGCAAATTGGAACCGGGCGTGCACCTGTACTGCCGCAAGGTCATGATCCAGCAGAATGCCGAGGGATTGCTGCCGGAGTGGCTGCGTTTTGTGAAAGGCGTGGTGGACAGCGAGGATATTCCGCTGAATATTTCCCGGGAGACCATGCAGGACAGCGCCCTGATGAACAAGCTGCGCCGGGTGATTACCGGGCGGCTGCTCAAGTTTTTAGGCGAGCAGGCCAAATCAGATCCCGACAAGTACGCCGAATTTTGGCAAACCTTCGGTATTTTTCTCAAGGAGGGGGCCGCTTCAGACTTCAACCACTATAAAGATATCGCTCCCCTGCTGCGGTTTGAGTCGTCAAAATCAGCACCGGGCAAGTATGTGTCCCTGGAACAGTACGTGGATGGCATGGCGGAAAATCAAAAGCACATTTACTATATCAACGGGCCCGGCCGGGAAGCTATTGAAGCCGGTCCCTACCTGGAAGCCTTCCGGGCCAGGGATATGGAAGTGCTTTACACCCACGAACCGGTGGACGACTTTGTGCTGAACAGACTGGCCGAATTTAAGGAGAAAAAACTGGTCTCCGCCGATCAGGCCGAACTGGATCTGCCGGAGAACCAGGATGAACCAGCCGCGGAGGGGAAATTGTCCGGCGAAGATTTGAAAAATCTGCTGGCTTGGATCAAGCAGACCCTGGGCGACCGGGTTGACGAGGTGCGGGAATCGAAAAGATTGGTGGACAGTCCGGCGGTGCTGATTAACCTGGACGAGTATATGACCAGCAGCATGCAGCGGGTGTTCCAGGCTATGAACCCAAATGCGCCCGGCGGCTTCCACAAGGCGCTGGAGATTAACCCCGCCCACCGGCTGGTTAAGGGCCTGGCCGCGCTGCGGCTGAAAGACGCGGATTTTGCCGCCATCGCGGTGGAACAAATCTATGATAACGCCTTGATTGCCGCCGGCTTGGGCGCCGACCCCAGAGATATGGTCAACCGCATGTATCAAATTCTGGAGCGGGCCCTGGGCGAAGGCGCAGGGGATCAAGAAGCTTAATTGGCCTGATTAAAATTACCGGCGCCACATTAGATAAACTCCGGTCCAAATGGGTATCTTAAGCTTTATAAGAACCCCAACTTATGCCGGAGGTTGACAAAAGGTATGGCCGGAACATCTTTTAAACGCTTGCCGAAACATGTGGGGATTATCCCCGACGGCAACAGAAGGTGGGCGGCAGGCAAAGGTCTGCCGAAACAGGATGGTTACCAAAAAGGGTTGGAACCGGGGATTATGCTTTACGAGACCTGCCTGGAACTGGGCATCCCCGAATTGACTTTTTATGGCTTTACCCAGGACAACACCAAGCGTCCGGCTGTGCAGACAGCCGCTTTCCGGCAAGCCTGCGTGGACGCGGTGCGCAGGCTTGCGGAACGGGACGCCGCCCTGCTGGTCATCGGCGATCACACTTCCCCCCTGTTCCCGGCCGAACTGCTGGAATACACGGCCAGAAAAACCTTTGGCCGCGGGGGGATCAAAGTCAACTTTCTGGTTAACTACGGCTGGAAGTGGGATTTAAACCACCTGGCCAACGGGCTCGCCCAAACACCCGGCGCCATGAACGCCGGCGACATCCGGCAAGCGGTGGCTTCTTACGATATCTCCCGCATGGATTTAATCGTCCGCTGGGGCGGCCGGCGCCGGTTAAGCGGCTTTTTACCGATTCAGTCCATCTATGCCGATTTTTATGTGGTAGATGAAATGTGGCCGGATTTTGACAAACAGCACTTTTACGACGCGTTAAGCTGGTACGAAGAACAGGATGTCACCCTGGGCGGTTAACAGCCGGTGGTTAACCGCCAGTTACTGGTCACATCACTTTAGTAATTGTGCGTGCCAATCACCACGGGTACTCCGTATTTGTTGGACAGCATTTCCTTAATTTTATCCAGATCAATAGGGCAACCAGCAGTTTTGTTTGCTTTGACCATACAGGTGGCTAAATGAATAGCGTCGATGTCCCGCTCCAGGTAGTCGGCTTGTTCCATTACCAGACCTACTTTGGGCATCACCAGGCCCGGGCAATCCCCGCAGCCACACATGGCGGTAATTTTTACTTCGTCGTAATTGGCGAATTCGCCCTCTTTTAACTCGGCGGCTTTGAAACACTTCAAACAGGCGACACAGTTGATATCCCTGATTCTGGCGCAGCTGACAAGTAAGACCTTGGACATAATTCCACGCTCCCGTTTTAAAGTAATCTGCTTGGATATTAACCTGGATATTCAACATGCAACATGTGTATACCTGCTGAAACAGGTTAAGTTGTTCACCGGTATAGATAATTATCAACAATTTAGTTATAATTTAATGAATCGTTTACAGCAAAGGAATGTACTAATGAAAAAAACCTATCTCCTGCTTCTGCTGCTTATATCCATAGCAACGATAGTAATATGCGCCGTCTGGCCCTCCGGCCAGACCAAAGGAATAACTGTTTCCTCCAGTTACGGACGGGGAGCAGCCCAGCCAAAAATCATAGCCCAAACCAAAGAACCAGGCCATGTTTATCTGGTTACTGTTGACCGGCTAACTTTGCAGGATCTGGTTGAGCGCCAGGATTTATTCGCTCCAATAACCGGGCAGGCCGCTTTGGGCTTGATGAGCGTAGGGGTGTATGGCGGTCTGACACCGGATAACTCATACGCATCTATTGGCGCCGGAGCGCCGATAAGCGCTGCTAATACCGCTTTGAACGGCATAAATACCGGGGGAACCATCCAAAATATCCCCGCTGTCGATATCTACCGCCAAAGAACCGGGCTTTACGCCCCTGCCCATACTGTGGTGCAGCTTGATATAGCCCGCATTAAAACGTTAAACGCCGGGAACAGTTACTCTGTTACGCCCGGTTTATTAGGCACAATTTTACAGGCTCATCACGTTCCGGTGTCCGTAATGGGCAACGCGGACACTAAAGAAGAAAAAGCCCGCCCGGCGGTAGCTTTAGCCATGGATGAAAGCGGTTTGGCGCCCGGCGGCGACGTCAGCAATAACCTGTTGACCCACGACGTCTCTTTTCCCGGCGGAATGCGCACCGACTATAATAAGCTGTTATCGTCAGTCATGAACAGCAAAAATAACTCCGGTTTAGTAGTGGTGGAATTGGGCGACTTGGAACGGCTGGAAACATACGGACCTTATCTTGATGGGCAGGTATTACAAACCCAGCGTCAAGAGACATTAAGCCGGGAAGCCTATTTTATTACCCGTTTACTGGAGGCAATGAATCGGGACCGCGACATGCTGTTGGTTGTTTCACCCACGCCCAGGGGCAACTATGTATCCGGCGCCAACTATATTACCCCGGCGCTGGTTATACATAATTCCGTTCAGCCCGGCTTTTTAACTTCGACCACTACGCGGCGGCCGGGGATTATGAAAAACACTGATTTAGCCCCGACGATACTTAATTTTTACCATATCGAGGCCCCGGATCTCATGTATGGCCAAACATTATCTGTCATACCGGCCAATCAGGCTGTAGCCTCATTAGCAACGCTATATACACAATTGGAACAAAATAACCGGCTTCGCTCCCCGATACTGCATAATTATGTGTTGATATTGCTGATCCTGCTGCTGCTTTCTTTGGGCGCCATCTTTTTGCCCCGGCCCAATATCCTGGTGCGGATTCTTAAAGCACTGCTGCTGGCGGCAATGGCTGTGCCGGTAACCTTATTATTAGTAACCTTGCTGCCCGAGGGAACTCCCACCCAGTTGTTGTTTGAAATCGGCGCCTTAGTGGTTGGTATAACATCCGCCGTTTATTTATGGCTTAACAATCGCTCCCACGACCTGGACCCGTTTATTATGATCACCCTGCTCACTTCGTTGTGTATTATTATCGATTTATTGTTGGGCGCGCCGCTGCAAAAGAGCTCCCTCTTGAGCTATGATCCGATACCGGGGGCCAGATTTTATGGTCTGGGCAATGAGTATGAGGGGATATTGCTGGGCTCCACTATTATTGCCACTACGGCTTTAATTGATCGGTTTGCTAAATATCCCCGCAAGATCTCGATTGGCTTAGCCGGGCTATACTACTTAATTAATTTGTATATTATCGCGGCGCCGGAAAAGGGAGCTGACGCCGGCGGAGCAATAGCCGGCACTTTTGCCTTTCTCATTGTCCTGTTATTACTGCTTGGCTTTAAACTTAATCTGCGTACAATCGCGATCACCGTTATCACCGTATTAATTCTTTTGCTGGGTTTAACCCTTTACGATTTGCACAAGCCGTTACAAGCCCAATCCCATATCGGTCGCACAGCTAATTTGATCTTACAAAATGGCCCGGGACCAATGTTTAATATCATTTACCGGAAAATAAATATGAACATCAGATTAATTAAATACACTATCTGGAGCAGGGTCTTTTTAGTCAGCCTAGCCAGTTTGGCAATTTTATTTTATCAGCCGGTAGGCGCCATGCAGCGCATTCTCACCCGTTATCCCCAAACCTTTATCGGCCTGATCGGCGTCACCGCAGCCAGCATCACCGGACTTATTTTCAACGACTCCGGTATCGTCACCGCAGCCACAGCCATGATCTTTGGCGCGCCAACCTTGCTGTACCTGATTTTGCGCATGCCGCGTCCCGATAGCTAATTTATGTTTACTGTTCACGCGTTACTGTTTAGCACCATCCGGCACAAAGTTATTAACCGTGCGCTCATACTCTTCGAGAAATCGCTTACGGTTAATAACTTTACGGGCCTGGGCTATGGTATTAACAAACATTGCATAGTCTCGAACCTCGAACCTCGAACTTCGAACCTCGAGTAAACCGTGCGCTTAGGCTCTTTCGAGAAATCACTTACGGTTAACGGTTTTGCGTACCTGGCTTTGTGTTTCAACAAACACTGAACGGTAACAATTAACTGGTTTGATAAAGAAGGTGTCAGTAACTGAAAGACTGCACATTTAAAATCAAGACTTTGGGCTGCCCGGTTAACCAAAGCGAGAGCGCCGTTCTGGAAGCGCTGATGACCCAGGCCGGTTTTCAAGAGACTGCCGGCCGGGCGGAGGTATACATTATTAACAGCTGCGTGGTCACCGGGTCTGCCGCGGCGGAAGCGCGGCGGATAGTCAGACAAATCAAACGGGAATCACCGGAGGCGATGGTAGTGCTGGCCGGCTGTTACCCCCAGGTTTATCACTCCGGCCTGGCCGGGCAATTGCCCGAAGCCGATATCATTACCGGCGTCAAAGACCGCCGGAAACTGCCGGAGTTAATTCGCCGGCGCTTAGCCGGCGGGACTGACAGCGCCAGGGTTTTGGTCGAGGAACATAACGACAACGATTCTTTCGAGGCCATGCCGGCAAAGTTAGCCGGTCATTACCGGCGGCTCAGACCGGCGGTTAAAATCCAGGAAGGCTGCAACGAACACTGTACCTACTGTATCGTACGGAAAGCCAGAGGCCGCAGCCGCAGTCTGCCGGCCGCCAAAGTCCTGGCCCAGGTCCGTGCTTTGCTGGAACAGGGCCACCGGGAAATCATTCTGGTCGGCAATCAGCTGGGTTTATACGGCCTGGATCTGGGTGACACCAGCCTGCCGGATATTATTCAGGCGGTGAGCCGCCTGGGTGATAATTTCCGGATCCGGCTGGGCTATGTGGAACCGATGAACGTTACCGAAAAACTGCTGTCTACGGTGGCGGAAAACCCCCAAGTATGTAATTACCTTTATTTACCGGTGCAAAGTTGTGCGGACCGGGTGCTGGAAAAAATGGGCCGCCGCTATCGGGTGGACGATTTTATCCACCTGGTTGTCCGGGCCCGGGAATTAATGCCCGGCCTAGCCATCTGGACCGACTTGATCGCCGGCTTTCCGGGCGAAACATCCGACGACCATCAGGCCACCATGACCATCATCAGCAAACTGGCATTAAGCCGCTTGCACGTCTTTCCTTATTCAGCCCGCCCGGGCACATCAGGGGCAGGTCTGGCAAACAACCTGCCGCCGGATGTTAAAAAAGTACGGGCCGCTCAACTACGGCAGCTCGGCCGGGAATTAACCCTGTCCTATCACCAAACCCAAGTAGGCCAAAAAGAGCGGGTGTTGGTGGAAAAAATAGTTACCGTAGAAACGGGTCGCCGGTATGCAGAAGGTTATGGCGACAACTACGTCCCGGTGAGTATTCCTATGGCAGACAGCGCCATTTGCCGGCCCGGCACATTGGTCACGGTCCGGCTTAAACAAGTTGCCGATCACTGTCTCAACGGAATATTGGAGTAGTGCGATCCATAAATTTCAGGTTTTCGAAACTGAGGATATCGTTGGAGGAAACCTTGTGGCCGACACGGGCCATCAGTACATTAGCCGGGTGCTCAATAATATCCGGGTCGTCGGTGGCTACCTTGCGTAACCCCACTGCGCCAAAAAGATTAGTCAGCATCTTTTGATAAGCCCACAAATCCAGATTCGCGTTGGCGGTATCCCAGTGCCAGCTGATTTCCATGGTAATGACAATGTAACGCTCCATGACGGGATTGTCGAAGGCCGCCTTTAACAGGGTGTCGGCAATTTTGCAGCGACGCCAGTCGGCGCTGATTTCTATGCCGCCCAGTTCAACGATCAATGGGTGTTTGAACCAGCGTGACCACTCGTCCGGCCGGTGAAATGTAACATAACCCACAATCTCCTGTTCGCTGCGGGCGATGTAGATTATGCCCTCGGGCAGCTCCGTAATCAGCAGCAAGGCTTCTTTTTGTTTTTCCGGCGGCCGGAAGTTGGTCAGTTTATT
>WQUS01000083.1 GCA_009781965.1 Bacillota bacterium
GAAACTGAGCTCGTCTTCCAGTTCGCCGCTGTTGGTGATCTCGCCGGTAACCGGATCGTAAATGGCGACTGTTTCGCCCGGTTGATAAATGATGCCTTCGTCCCGCAGCTTGGTATGGATGTTGTGGGGGGCGTCGTGGTCCACCAGATAGCCTTCAATGACGGCCCGGCGGTAGGAATACTCAAATACCGGCTTGCCGAATATCTCAGTGGTATGCAGGGCGGGGGTGGCGGTCAGGGCGATTTTTGCGGCGTCAAAGTATTCTACCACCGAGCGGTATTTGCTCACATAATCTCTTTGATTGCGGTAAAGCTGTTCGTTATCGCCCATCTCCCGGTCCAGAATGTAACCGCGGTGGGCTTCGTCAATGACGATCAGGTCATAGTCGGCCACCGAGGGCATGGTATCCGTATCATTGTACAGGATCCGCTGTACCAGGCTTTGCACGGTAGCCACGTGGATTTTGGTTTCTTTGTCGATGTCCTGATCGTCCAGATTTTTAATATCGTAAATCTCATTCAGGGTCATCAGATCTTCGATTTTGACTTCCTTAAAAACATCCTGGGCTTGTTCCCCAAGGGCGGTGCGGTCAACCAGAAACAGGATTCTTTTGAAGCGCCCGGATTTCAGGAAACGGTAAATCAGGCCCAGCACGGTACGGGTTTTGCCCGTGCCGGTGGCCATGGCCAACAAAGCGGTGGGCCGGCCGGCAACGATGGCTGCCTCGGCCTTGGCGATGGCTTCCAGCTGATAAGGGCGGAGATTCAGGCCATCCGGGTCCCGGAGCAAATCGTAAGGGGCTGCGGCCAGATTCCGGTTGGCGGCGGCAATGTCCTGGTCCAGCAGGTCCAATAAATCCCGGGGGCTGTACCAGCCGTGGAGCGCGCGGGGGATGTTGGATTCCTGCCGGGCGTCCCGGAACCAGACGCCGGATTTGGTTTCCAGCTGTTTCAGGTAGGGCCTGCCGTTGGCGGCGAAGAGGAAGGGCGCTTTGTATGGGCCCCAGCTATTAATCACGTACTCCGCGTGCTCCTCTTTAATGCCCCTGCTGTAGTCACGGCATTGGTTGTTAATGACGGAGGAGATATCCGTGTGGAACGGCTTGGCCTCCACCACGCCCACCAGTTTTAGTCCCGCGAAAAGGGCGTAGTCGGCACTGCCCCATTTGCAAACGGTTGAATCGGTGGGCCATTCAGCAATGGCCAAATTGTGGCCTTTTTGGGGCCGCGTCCCCTTGGCATAACGGAGCTCTTCGGTGTTTGCCTCCCAGCCTACTTGGTACAGTTGCTGATCAATCAGATAGCGGGTTTCTTTTTCCGACAGTTTGAGACCGCGGAGGGCCTGGTCAGCCCGTTTTTTGCGTTCCGCCGCTTTAACCGCCTGGTCAATGTCCGGGGATAAAGAAGCTGCTAAAGCCTGGCTGAGTTCGGCGGTCAGCTTTTCGTTTGCCGCCGCAAGCGCTGCATAATCAGGAGCCTGCGGAATATTTGGGGGCAGCACAAAGTCAGCCGGTTCATATGTATAGTCGCCGTAGGTTTGCATAAACCAAACCGACAGTGAAAAAGCCATTTGCAATAAGGCTACGCAATCTTCAACCGAGCCGTACCCTTCATGGACCGCTAAATTGCGCTTTCTGCGCAAAGTGTGCAGTAAGTTGCTGATTTCCTGGGGCAGCATTTCTTCCCGCTGCAGCGCCTTGATTCGGTTGGCGAAAGTGTTGTGGGGGTCGGGAGGCGGCGTCAGGCCATCCAGTTCAAACATGTAGTTGACCACCGTTTCCGCCAGAGCGCCCAGTTTAAATAGACAAGCGTTGGGGTCGGAGTACAAGTAGCCTTCCGCCAGGCCGCCCAGTTTCTCCAGTACCGGGAATCGCGCTGCTAAAAACGAAAAGTTACTGTTCACGGCGTCCTCCTTTTTTATTGCGTCATATTGCGTCATATAGATATAGTTCAGGATGAATTATATCTTCCCTCTTTTGTTTTCTGCCAAAATCCGATAAAATATGTTCGTATAATTGAAGGAGGAATATTCATATGTCAGATATCGAACTTACCTTAAACGGGAACGATACCGGTGCTGCCGGGGCCGCTGTGGAACCTACAGATCTGGTGACTATTCGGCAACAGGCGGCTTTGCTGACCCCGGAGGAGGAGCAAAAAGTCGATGAATTTGCGGCGAAAATAGACCTCCATGATACGGCGATGATTGCCCGTTACGGTGAAGTAGCCCAATCCAGATCCGCGCAATTTTCCGAATCCGTCCTCAATGGCGTCAAAGGAAGGGATCTGGATGCGATCGGCGATATGATCACCGCTCTGGTTGTGGAAATCAAAGGCTTTAAACCGGAAGAGGAAAAGAAAGGCTTAAGCCGCCTTTTCCAAAAGGGCCGCAACTATGTGGAAGAAATGCGCGCTCGCTACAACGACGTCAGCAAGAACATCGACGCCGTCAGTGATACGCTCAAAGGCCATCGCCTCACCCTTCTCGCAGATGTGACGGTGCTGGATAAACTTTTTGAAAGTAACCTTCAATACTTTAAAGAACTTACGATGTACATTGCCGCCGGCAAACAAAAGCTTGCCGATGTGGAAAATGGCGAACTGCGCGCATTACAGCAAAAAGCTGCCGCCAGCGGCTTGCAGGAAGACGCCCAGCGCGCCGGCGACCTTGCCGAACAGTGTAACCGCTTTGAGAAACGGATCTATGATCTGGAGCTTACGCGCACTATTTGCATCCAAATGGCGCCGCAAATCCGGATGATTCAGAACACCGACTTAGTGATGGCGGACAAAATCCAGACCTCTGTCGCCAATACCATTCCCCTCTGGAAGAACCAGATTCTTTTGGCTCTGGGGCTGGAGCACAGTAAGCGCGCCATCCAGGCCCAACAGCAAGTAAGCGAAATTACTAACCGGCTGCTTAAGGAAAATGCCGAAAAACTGAAGCTGAATACTATCGAAGCCGCTCGCGAATCCGAGCGCGGCATTGTCGACATTGAGACCCTTGTCCAAACCAATGAGAACATCATTGCCACCCTTGACGAGGTGCTTGTGATCCAGCAACAAGGCAAGGAGCGCCGCCGCGAGGCGGAGCAGCAACTGGTGCAAATCGAGAATCAGCTCAAAACTCGTCTTATCGCCCCGCGCGAGCCGGCCTAAGCAGCTGATTGATCAACCGGTTCCTCAACTGAAAGGAAGGCCTCATGAAAATATTCGGTTTGGTTCTGATTGTTATCGGCGTTGTCGCAGCCATGATCCTGCAGTGGGCTGAAATCACAATTATCATTCAGCTGGGTATCCGCACCTTCTCCATGCTTCGGATGATAGCGGTCCTGATTGCCGGCATCGGTGTTATTGTAACGGTCATCGGCTTCGGCCGGAATATTCGGGTGTATTTCGCGCAGATAACCGCGGCCAAACAAATTGCCGCCAGCCGGGAAGCGGAATCCCGGCCTACTTTGTCCTATTCGGCGGCTGCCTATGACCCGGCGGATATCAGACAGCGGCTGGAGCAGCTAAGCCAAAAACGCTCTGACCTAACCGGTTTGTTAAAGAAGTGTATCGAACAAATGGATGCTATGGATAGACGCCAAGCACGGCTTAAAGAGCTGCTTGATCTTAACGCGGCGGAATATTTGCGTAACACCGAAGAGTTGCTGGGTGAAGTGGAACAGTATCTCTGTAAAAATTTCCGTAAGATTATCAATCGCGGCATTGTCTCTGAACTGGATGACGATCGCCTTTTTGCCAGTGACGGCAAATACGCGACTGACGCGGAGCTTATTGAAGCGGTCCTGGCCGATAATCAGCGGGAGTTGGACAATATCAAAAAGTTCCTGGCCGATCTCGCCGAACTGATTAGCGAGAATCACGATAATGCGGAAACCACCCTGGAAGCATGGATGTCGATCATCCGTGACTCGTTGAAAAAAGAGGAGGCTTGAGCAACATGCATAGAGCGGGTTATATCTGTATCCTATCCATCATGCTCATCTTGGCCGGCGCCCTGGCCGGTTGTGGCGTTACCACCGTTACCACCAGTAACCCTGATCGCGTCGCTGCCCTAAGCTATGATAACGCTGAAAAAGAGTTGAATACTCTGGCCACCAAAGTCTCCGTCAGCACTGTCGCCGCCCCGCTTGATATCTACAAGCCTGAGGCGTCAGGCGCCGTCAAACTGGCCGATATCAGCACCTTTCCCATTACCGTAGAGGGCCGCGGGCAAATCAATATCGAAGTGGCCGCGGCCACTGAAATGTCCTCTGCCGCGCCTGATGACTGGATGAATATTGTCGCTCAGAAATTCAACGCTCAGCACATGCAGCTCAATGGCAAAACCGTCTCGGTAACGATACGCAAGATCACTTCCGGCGAGGTGGTCACTTATATGCTCGACGGCGGCTATCGCCCCGATGTCTATGCCCCCTCTAATTACGCTTGGGGAGAAATGTTAAAAGCCAAAGGGCTGGGCGTGGTCGTCCTTACCGATCGCCTTATCGGCAATACGGCCGGTATCCTCATGGAAAAAGCAACCTACGACGCTTTTACCGCAAAATACGGCAAAGTTACGGTAGACAAAGTGCTGGAAGCCAGCCTGGCCGGTGACCTTACCTTTGCTTACACAAACCCATTTACCAGCTCAACCGGTCTCAACATCTTCACAGCGATGCTGCATGCTTTTGACCCCGGCAATCCGCTTTCCGCCAAGGCCGCAGGAAAATTGCTTGACTACCAGCGTCAATCACCCCCCGTGGCCTATACTACCGCCGTCCTGCGTGATCAAGCCGCCAAAGGCATCATCAAGGCGATGGTGATGGAGGAGCAAGCTTATCATAATACCCCTGAACTGAGCAGCTATGTCTATACCCCACAAGGTATCCGCCATGATCATCCGGTCTATACTTTCGATTATGTGCCGCAAGAAAAACAAGCGGCGGCTAAACTTTTCGTAGAGTATTGCCAAAGCGCCGAAAGCCAAAAACTGGCTAATGAAAAAGGATTTAACCTCCATAATGACTACAAAGGGCAAAGCCCCGGTCTTGACGGCGCCGGCTTCCTGGCCGCTCAGAAGCTCTGGAAACAGAACAAAGACGGCGGACGCCCTATTATAGCCGTATTCGTGGCCGATGTTTCCGGCAGCATGGATGGTTTACCTATCAATGCGCTCAAAGATTCATTGGTGTCAGCGGCAAACTACATTGGCTCCGGTAATTATATCGGCTTAGTTTCCTATTCCAGTAACGTAATCATCAATTTACCGATCAAAGCCTTTGACGACACGCAACGGGCCTATTTCTCTGGGGCCGTCAAGTCCTTGAGCGCCGGCGGCGCCACCGCCAGCTACGACGCCGTATTGATTGCGCTGCAAATGCTGTTGGAAAAGCAAAAAGAAGTCCCGGACGCTAAACTGATGTTGTTCATTCTAAGTGATGGCCAACAAAACGAAGGGTACAGTTTAGACCGCATTACCCCTTTGGTTGGCGGTTTGCAAATACCGATCTACAGTATCGGCTACAATTTGGATAGCGGCGGCTCTGCAGAGGGCGAGCTGGGTAAACTCAGCCGCATCAATGAAGCTGTGCTTATTAACGCCAGGAGCGAAGATTTAATCAACCAACTCCGCAATCTCTTCAATGTTCAGATGTGAGGGTGGTAGAATAAATACTGCGAGCGCCAAAGGAAGTGATTGTGATGCCGGACCGGGATAAATTCGGCGACCAATTAATGTTGACTTTATGGTGCTTTTTGGCTGCCGTTTCCCCGGAAAAAATTCTTTCAAAAAACGGCAAACTGTGTCAAAATAATATGGTGAGTACAAGTTATGGCGAAGGAGGTGTTTTTATGCTAAAAAAAGTCATCCTCATTTTAGCCGGCATATTGCTTTTTTCAGCAGTCGCTGCGGAAGCGGCGGACAAGACAATCGCTTTAATCGTCAATAATAAACAGGTTCAAGTTGTTCCCGCTCCTTTTATCCGCGACGGGCGGGTGTTTGTGCCCCTCGGCGCAGTTACTAAAACATTGGGCGCGCAAGCGGTTTGGGATGAAAAAAACTATGCCGTGCGGATCAATCAGAATCAACAAAGCCAACAAAATCAACCGAGCCTGGGCGACAGTTATTTAAAGGGGAAAAGCTTTTCTCAAGACGCTGGTGGCGGAATCCAAAATAATTTCATTACCGCGGAACAACTTAGAAACGTGCTTGATGATGACAAAGACGGCGATTTTGCGGACTACCGGGCCGGTCACAGCGGCGGTGATCAGATAGCTAATGATCCTTTGCTGGTGGACGTGAGAAATAAAGCTGATTATGATGCAAACCATATCCCCGGAGCGATCTGGATTGCCAGTGCTGAAAACATGGCTGCGCCGCAAAATGTGCAAGCATTGAAAAGTTTGCTGAAAGAACATGTTGCTGCCGGCGGCAGGAACGAGATCGTGGTTTATTGTTATACCGGCAATACTGCCGGCTTACTGGCCGGTGTTTTAGGGGCCCAGGGTTTGCCGATGAAAAGTCTGCGCTTTGGCTTTGATCTGAGCTGGAGCGGTACAGGCACAGTACCGCCCCCGATCTCCGCGCCCATGGAAAACAGTAACGGGCAAACAGCAGCCTCATGTGGCGGGTGAGGGGGATAAATTCCTCCGGCGGAGGACTTAAAAAAGTTAAAGAAATAATGAACAAGGCGCAAATCAAGAGCGGTATGCAAACAGCCGCTCTTTTTTATTGTTACTGGTCAGACCAGTAACGTTTGTTAGTACCAGCCCAGGCCCGTAAAGTTATTAACCGTAAGCGATTTCTCGGAGAGTATGAGCGCACGATTTACTCGAGGTTCGAGGTTCGAGACTATGCGGTGTTTGTTGATACCCATAGTGACTACGGCACGCAAACCCGTTAACCGTAAGCGATTTCTCGGAGAGTATGAGCGCAC
>WQUS01000084.1 GCA_009781965.1 Bacillota bacterium
TGTTCACGCGTTACTGCTTTCGCATCGAGCGGCACGCAAAACCGTTAACCGTGCGCTCATGCTCTCCGAGAAATCGCTTACGGTTAACGGTTTTGCGTGCTGTATTCACTTTGAGTATCAACAAACGCGTGAACAGTAATAATTGGCTTGGTGGGAGTGAGTGCTCATGCGTTACGCCGGTGCGGTTGCCCGTCTAATCGGCGAACTGGCCAGGTTGCCGGGGATTGGTTCCAAAACGGCACAGCGCCTGGCCTTTTTTTTACTAAGCGCCCCCCCGGAAGTGGCGGAAAATTTGTCCGCGGCCATCCGTGAGGCGCGCATCCAGGTACGCCGATGCTCCGTTTGCGGTAATCTGACCGACCGGGAACCATGTGCTGTTTGTGCCGATGAAACCAGAGACCGGGCGCTCATCTGCGTGGTGCAGGATCCCCGTGATGTGGCGGCAATTGAAAAATACCGGGGATTTAAAGGTGTTTACCATGTTTTGCACGGGGCCCTTTCCCCGCTGGCCGGTTTGGGACCGGAGGAACTGAACATTAAAAGTTTGCTTACGCGGCTGGCCGAGGGCCGGGTTAAGGAAATCATTCTGGCTACCAATCCCGATGTGGAGGGGGATGCCACGGCTTTGTACTTAGCCCGCTTGCTTAAACCCATTGGCGTCACGGTAACCAGGATTGCCCACGGGCTGCCGGTAGGGGCCCATCTTGAATACGCGGACGAGATTACGCTGGGTAAAGCCATTGAAGGCCGGAGGGTCATTGAGTAAGAAAAATTGAGTAAGAAAATTAATTGAATCAAGCAGAACAGTAATTTTTCCCATTTATTCCCCATAGTATTTTTATTAAAATAGTATTTTTATTAAAAGCTTGTTATGGGGTGATTAATGTGGGATGGTATTTGTTACTGATTGCTGTGGCCGCGCTGTTCCTTTTGGGCCCGACCTCCGCTCTGCTGTCCAAGCTGGGCCAGCTGCTGCTGAGTGCGGTGATCGGTCTTGCCCTTTTGTGGCTGTTCAACCTGGCGCTGGGTTTTGTGCACATGCATGTGGCGGTTAACCCTTTTACCATGCTGGTGGCCGGGATTTTTCAACTGCCCGGGCTGCTTTTGCTGCTGGTGATGACCAGGTGGTTTGTGTAAAAACCGTCTCAGTTTTCCGGGGTTGTTTGGTGATCTAGTTTTAGTTATCCGGATTGTGTTTTTAATATTCTGTATACAGGTATGCAGTGTAAAAATTGCGTAATTTATAAGATTTCTTGACTGGTTCTCATTATTGAAATATACTTAAACAATTAAGGAATAGTATCAAAAATTGAGGATTCTTTTAAGAATTTTGGGATTACCGGGATGTTTTTGGTGGAGCAAAACTATTTAACCGGGCTTGACGATTTTAACCTAGTGGGGTGATGGTTATCGGCTCACGCATTGTCGAAGCCTATGTGGGGGAATACGCCAGCGGCAAAAGTGAGGTTGCGGTTAACCGGGCGCTGGAGTTGGCTGCGGCCGGACGGCTGGTTACCTTGGTGGATCTGGATGTGGTGGAACCCTGTTATACCTTGCGTCCGATTAAAAGGGAACTGGAGCAAAAGGGTATTTCCGTTTTAGCCTGGGAAACCAGGGAATTGATCGGTCTTGGCGAGACCGGTAATATTTTGCGGGCGGAGAACCGCTGGGCTTTGCGCCGGCCCGGAGATATCATCCTGGACATCGGGTACGGTGTGGAAGGGGCCAAAACTCTCGCTTTGCTGGAAGACGCCGATACGGATCCGGACTTGCAGGTTTACGCTGTGATCAATATTGCCCGCCCCATGACCGGGTCGGTAGCGGATATTGTGCAGTATGTGCTGCAATTGGGCGGCATTGACGGCTTAATTAACAACAGCCACCTGGGCGATGACACGGATTTGGCGATTGTGCAGGAAGGGAGCCGGGTGGTTAGTGAAGCGGCCCGGGAGTTGGACATCCCGGTGGTTGCCGTTACTGCGGTGACTGAATTGGCTGAGCTTATCGGTCCCGTGGACAGTGCCGGGCATCCGGTAAGGAAGCTGGTCAGATATATGCCGCGCACATTGTGGTAATATTTTTAAATTTAAAGTTTTGATTTAGGAGGTGCACAAAGTAATGCCAGAAAAACCGATTCAGGGAGAAAAGAAAGTTTTTGTCACCGGCAATGAAGTAGTTGCCTGGGCAGCTCTGGCGGCGGAAGCTGAAATTATGTACGGTTACCCCATTACGCCGCAAAATGAAATTATGCATTACTGGACCAGGACGATTCCGAAATTCGGACGCCGGTTCCTGCAAACCGAGGACGAGCTGTCCGCCGGTTTCACCACTGTGGGCGGGGTTTTGGCCGGCCGCAGGGCTTTTACCGCCACTGCCGGACCGGGCAACATCTTAATGCAGGAACCGCTCAGCATGGCTGAGGCAATGCGTGTGCCCATCGTGGCGGTAGTGGAGCAGCGTGGCGGTCCTTCGACCGCCACGGTAATTTACTCCCAGCAGGAGGTTACTTTAACTACGCTGGGCGGTAATGGCGAAGGTTTGCGGGTGGTTTATTCCACCGCTACGCACCAGGATTTGTTCGATTATACCATTAAAGCGTTTAATACTGCTTGGAAGTATCGTTTCCCGACCTTTGTGCTGGCGGACGGCTACCAGGCCAAGATGCGCGAGTCGGTGGTATTTTATGATCCGGCCGAGCGGGGTATTAAGATGGTGCCTACCGAAGCCTATGTGGGGCGTCCCGGTATGCCGGGGGTGGATCGGCCGCCGATGCACATGAGAAACACTTACAACATGGAAGAGGAACTGTATGAAGTGCTGCAAGAATACTTGGCGGATTACGCCAAGGCGGCGCCCGAGATAGAGGAGCATGAAGCTTTTGACACAGCTGATGCGGACCTGGTAGTTATCTCCCATGGCGTCGTGTCCAGGGCCTGTAAGATGGCTGTGCAGGAATTGCGCCAACAAGGTTATAAAGTTGGCTATTTCCGGCCCATCACCCTGCGTCCTATGCCGGAAAAGGCTTTGCGGGAAGTGGCTGCCACCGCCAAACAGTTTTTGGTGGTCGAGTCGGCCCAAGGTCAGCTGGCCAGGTTGCTTAAAGAAGCAATGTATGGCGGCACGGCGGAAATGTTGACTCTCTTCAAACCCGGGGTGGGCGTCACTTCCGAGGAAGTGGTGGCCAGGGTCAAAGAAATTAAAGGTTAAAAAACGGCTGGTTAAATCTTTTACTGCTGATGGAATATGAAAGGGGGCCTGTGTTAAAATGACAGTTCAATCGGCCATGCCCAAATGCTGGAACGAGGAAACCAAACCACACAAATTTTGCCCGGGCTGCGGGCACGGATTAGTGCTTAAGGCTCTGGGACAGGCTATAGATGAACTGGGTATTCAGGATAAGGTCGTTTTTGGTTGTGATATCGGCTGTTCATTGTTATCCTGGGACTTTTTCAATGTGGATACCATCCAAACGCACCATGGCCGCACCAACCCGGTTATTACCGGCATGAAACGGGCTAATGCCGATATCATCGGCGTGGCCTACATGGGCGATGGCGGTGGTTACGCTATCGGATCGCAGCACTTGGTCAGCGCGGCTACGCGTAACGAACGCATTACATCCATTGTGGTCAACAATACCCAGTACGGTATGACCGGAGGCCAGATGGCGCCTACCACGATGCCCGGTCAAAAGACTGAAACCACTCCTTATGGCCGTGACCCCGAGACTACCGGTTCGCCGACTCAGGGACCGGAAATGGTGGCGGCCATTGCTCCGGAAGGAGCTTACGTGGCCAGGGGCAGTGTGGCTAATGTCAGGCAATTGAAGGGCTATATTAAAAAAGCGCTGGAAAATCAGATGGCCGGCAACGGGTTCAGTTTTGTGGAAGCGCTGTCTCTGTGTCCCACTAACTGGCGCACTAATGCCAAGGACACCTGGAAGTTTCTTGAGGAAGACATGTATAAATACTTTAAGGTTGGGGAGCTCAAAGTACCCGGTTCCCAGGAGAAGGAGGGACAATAAAGATGGGAAAAGCGGTAAAAATAGTTTTAGCCGGCGAGGGAGGCCAAGGGGTGCAGTCGGTGGCTGAGATCCTGGCCGAAGCCGCCAACGAAAAAGGGCGTGAGGCTCTTTATATCCCTAACTTCGGAGTGGAACAGCGGGGCGGCGTCTCGGTAGCCTTCCTACAGATTGGCGACGAGCCCATTGGCGCGCCTAAGTTTCAAATCGGCGATATTGTCATCGCCCTGAGCGATCGGGCGGTGTCCCGCACCAGGCAATATGTGGGTCCGGATACGGTGTTTGTTTATGACAGCGGTATTGAAGACATCCAGGACGAACTGCCCACTAATACAAATAAAATTTACGCCATTCCGGCGATTGAGGTTTCCAAAAACGAACTGCACCCCCGCGTGTTTAACGTGATTATCATGGGCGCGGTGATTAAAGCCACCGGCGTGGTGGCCATGGAAGACGCTAAAAACGCTATTGAGATTAAGCTTGGCTCCAAGTTTGAGAAAGATCCCAAGCTGCGGGAAATGAATTTTAAAGCTATGGAACGCGGCGCTGAGCTTGTGGCCGGTTTAGCTTAAAGGGGGGTAAGGAATAATGGCTCATAATTTCAAAGGGCAAACCTTGGAAGCTAAGAAGGGCTTTTGGACGGTATTTGCCGGCCTGTGCAAGGGCTGCGGGCTGTGCATCGAAAAGTGTCCCAAAAAATGTATGAGTTGGTCTGATCTGCTGGGGGTATACGGTACGCCTTCAGTAAAGATAAACACCGATGAATGTATCTCCTGCGGGACTTGCCAAAACTTCTGCCCGGATTGCGCGATTGTGGTGGAAAAGAAAAAAGAAGCCAAATAATCAAGGGTTTGACAGGGCATGAAACATAACGTGGCATGGAATGATAACACCGCTTTTACGGACCAGGTTCCCGAAAGCGGTGTTTATTCGTTACTGTTCAGTGTTTGTTAGCACTCCTGGCCCAGGCACGCATAATTATTAACTGTAAGCGACTTCTCGGAGAGCGTGAGCGCACGGTTAACTCGAGGTTCGAAGTTCGAAGTTCGAAGTTCGAGACTATGCAGTATTTGTTGGTACTCAAAGTGAAAACGGTACGTAAAACCGTTAACAGTAAGCGACTTCTCGGAGAGCGTGAGAGCATGGATAACAGTTATGCGTGCCGGCTCGATGCTGAACAGTGACGTGTATTAGTGCACGGCACATCTGAGCCCGGATGCATATATTGATACGGGTGAGGTGCGGATGGGCTATTGTGTGATTTGCGGCGCGCTGTCCCAACCGGCGGCGTCATTGGCGATTGGCGGGCACTTGATCTGTTCCGGCTGCGAAAGGGCCATTACGGTCATCGAGCCGGCTGATCCGGCTTATGATTTTTACAGCAGCGGCCTTAAAAGGATATGGCGTTTGGTGTGAATGGGCGCGCCGTTTAGCGCTTGCCGTTTTTTAGTCAGTCTGACCCGGCGATGAGCCAGCTCCAGTTCACTTCTAATCTGATATAAAGTAGTGGCGCTTACGCCGGTATATTGGGCAATTTCCGGATCAGAAAGGCCTTTTTTCCAGGCGCGGATTAGCCGCGGCACGTTAGTACGGTATTTTTGGGATATTTTTTGGGTATTGATTTCCAAATCTGCCATGGTCGCTCACACTCCTTTGAGTTATTTTATTTTTACCGCTGCAAAACTCTTTATGATGTTAATGAAATACTAAAGTGGCACTGGTCTGCAAGTTTAGGATATGATAAAATAATTTACTAATAAAAAATAAGTTATGATAAAAATATACACAGGTGAAAGCTTTGCCTTTTCATAGCACAGATGATGGCCAAGCGGATTTGCCGCTGGTAGAAGCGCTGGAAGATTACCGCCGTAAACAGCCGGTCAGGCTGCATATGCCCGGACATGGAGGCAATTTTTCTCCCTGGCTGCCGGACAGGCCGGCCGGTTGGGATGTCACGGAAGTGGGAAATCTCGATGATTTGCATAACCCCGGCGGGGTTATCGCGGCGGCGCAGGAAAAAGCTGCCGGGCTTTTTGGGGCCCGGCATACGTTTTTTTTGGTCAATGGCGCCACCGTTGGTATTCAGGCCCTGATCGCCGCTGCCTGCGATGAGCGGCGCGGGTTGGTGCTGCCCCGTAACGCGCACCGCTCGGTGCTGGGAGGGTTAATTATCAGCGGCGCCCGGCCGATTTTCCTTACCCCGGAGGTAGTGCCCGGATTTGGGTTTGCCGCTTCCTTCCGCACCGCGGAATTGACCAATCTGCTTAGGCAAAACCACGGCGCTGTAGGCGCGGTGCTGGCGGTACATCCCAATTATTACGGTGTGACGGGGGACCTGGCCGGGGCGGCGGCTATTTGCCGCCGGCACAGGGCGCCGCTGCTGGTTGACGAAGCCCACGGCGTTCACCTGCGTTTTCATCCCGCGCTGCCTGCCGACGCCCTTACCTTAGGCGCCAATGGGGTGGTGCAGAGTGTGCATAAAACCGGCGGCGCTTTAACGCAAGCTGCCTGGCTGCACTTGGGCCGTGAACATGCCGGTGTGAGCCGGGAAAACGTGGCGGAGATGCTGCGTTTATTGCAGACTACCAGCCCTTCTTACTTATTAATGGCTTCATTGGACGCCGCCCGGGGTTATTTGGCCGGCCATGGCCGGGACCATTTGGACCGGCTGTTAGCCTGGATTGATGAGGCGGTGCGGAAGATTAACCGGCTGCCCGGCTTCACCGTTTTGGGTCCCGGGCATCTGGAAACCCTCGTTAACGCGGGACACGATCCCACCAGACTGGTGGTGTCGGTGCGCCGGCTGGGCCTCACCGGGTTTGA
>WQUS01000085.1 GCA_009781965.1 Bacillota bacterium
TAGCCCAGGCCCGTAAAGTTATTAACCGTAAGCGATTTCTCGAAGAGTATGAGCGCACGGTTAATAACTTTACGGGCCGGCTTGATGCTGAACAGTAACGGGTGAACAGTAACCAAGCTAAGCCTTGCTATAGCATCCAAGTCACGCGACCGGATGGGTGAAGCTGCCCACCGCCAGGCCCCTAATTTTCTTTAATTCACCAATCAAATACGGAATCCCCAGCATCTTGCCCGCCGGGCGGCCGACATGAGCCCAAAAATAGTCCGGGTCAATGTTCAGGTTGCGCAGCTGCACCTGGTTGACGTCATTTTGGCTGATTAAATCAACCAAAGCCTGCAGCTCGCTGTCCAGGTCGTTCAAACCGGGCAGCACCAGCAAATTCAAGGCCACATAGACGCCCTGCTCCCGGGCCAGCCTGATGGAACGGACCACATCCGCCAAACGGTAATCCCGGGGACGGTAGTAAGCGTTATAAATCTCCGCCCGGGCGCTGATCAGACTGACCCGGATGGAGTGCAGCCCGGCGTCGCAAATGCGCGCCACGCCCTCGGTATAGCCGGCGTTGCTGTTCATATTGACAGTCCCCGCAACCCTTGCCCGGCGTACCGATTTAATCACCACGGCAATCTTCTCCGCCGCCAGCGCCGGTTCCCCTTCGCAGCCCTGGCCAAAGCTGATGATCCCGCCGGCAGCATGTTGCAGGTGGTGCAGTGCCACCTCCGCCGCCTCTTCCACCGTGGGACTGAAGTCCAAACGGGATTGGGGAGCGGGGCAGCACTGGGCCGGCTGCTTCGAGATACAGCCCAGACAGCGGGCGTTGCAGGTGGGGGAAATAGGCAATCCCCCTTCCCAGCGGGCATAAAATATATTTTGGGCGGTATAGCAGCGATACTCCAGCGCACAATGGGCCAAATGCTTGAGCAGGCGGTTCTGCGGCGCCGCAGCCAGACGTTCCGCCACCAGCGGCTCAAGCTCCGCCGAATTATAATGGGCGGGATCCCAGGGCTCAGGGTTATCCGTTGGAAGAGCGGCGACATAAATACCGCCTGCCCGCCAGGCAACCGCCGCGTACCCCATTAAGGGCAAGGGACGGGATTCCCGCCGGCGGTAACCGGGCAGCAGGGTGCGGGTATAACCCTGGGGCAACAGAGCCCCCACGGCGTGCACCGGGCCGCCTCCGGCCGGTTGCTCCCACAGTTTAAAGGCGCCGTTTTTGGCAATGCCCGCCGGAATCCCGCCGGGCAGCAAAACCAAGGTCGCCCCCGGGGGCAACGGTATAACATCCTCATCCATTATTTCTACCAACCGGTCCCCGGTTCGTCCCACCGCTCCCAGCGGAGCGTCGAACATGCACCCTTGGCCGTCGGCATACAGTAATTTATACATCATCATAACCTTTATTTTACCATATCTACTGGCTAAGCAGAAGAAACTCCACTAGATTAACTTGCTGTATCCCATCATAGTCCATTTTGAAATCATCCAGCGTGAGCAGAAATTTGGGATAATTGTCCTTAATTTGCCGCAGCGGTGCAAGCTCCCGCTCTAAGGTATGCTCGTCCAATACGGATGCGGCAACCTGATAATACTCTATTTTTTTGTTGCGGACGGCAACAAAGTCTACTTCCGTACCCCGCCCGGACTTGCCAATGTGAATTGTATAACCGCGTCTCAACAGTTCCAGGTAAACGATGTTTTCTATCTGATGCCCGATATCCTTGTTTGTAGTGCCGAGGATGCTGTTCCGCAGGCCCGTATCGCAGCAATAATATTTGCTTTCGGATTTTAGATGCATTTTTCCTTTGATGTCATAACGGTTAACTTTATAAAACAGATATGCGTCCGTAAGCGCCGTCAAATAAGTATCGACGGTGGCCGATCCGGTCGGGCGGCCGGCGGAGGTCAGCGTGTCGGCAATCTTCTTGGCGGAAACAAAACTGCCTACATTGGAGGCCAAAAAGCTGGCAATAGATTTAACCAGGCTAATATCGTGCAAACCTTTGTGGGTCATAACGTCTTTGACCAATACCGTATTATAGATGCCTTCTAAATATTGGCTATGGGCAAGATCATTGTCCACAAAACGAGTGGCGTAAGGAAAGGCGCCCATATTCAGATATTGAGCAAAGCGTTCCCGTTTATCGGCGATGGTGACCGCTTCGCTGAATTCCGCAAAAGAAAGGGTCAGCATGTCAATAGCAATGTACCGAGCGGTAAGTTTGGTGGCCAGTTCTCCCGAAAGCATATAGGCGTTGGAGCCGGTAATATAAATATCCAGGTTTTTTTTGAGATAAAGGCTGGCCACTGCCCGTTCATATTCCCGGCAATTCTGGATTTCATCAATAAACACATAGGTCCATTGATCTTGTAAGATCCGGGCCTGCACATAATCGTGCAACTTTTGGTAATCTAAAAGCGCCGCAAAATCAGCATCTTCCAAATTAATAAAGATGATCTGCTCGCCGGCTACGCCATCAGCTTTCAACCGTACGATATACAACTCAAACAACGTGGTTTTTCCGCACCTGCGCACCCCGGTAACTACCTTGATCATTTCTTCTTCCCGCCACATATCCAGCTGCTCCAAATATATCTTGCGGTCAATAAGTTTTTTCATCGGGCCAACCGCCCCCTCATTATGCCTTTCTTTATCTATTATAACAAATACTTGCGTAAAAATACATTTATTTAACGGAACAAAAAAATACATGCAACAAACAATTACCTGGGGATATCCGCTGTGCTATTGGACCGGCGAGTGTACAAAGGTAATATAAAATAACCGTCCAAAGTGACGGTTATTTTATATACCATACTGGCGGGAGAAGTAAGAAAATCATAGGCAATTCCCCTTGCCAATTGGCTTAAATTTACCTGCAATTAAAGAGTTGGTTGCACCTGTTCAACCGGAGCTGGCGTTACGACGCCCGGTTCATCCTCAGCAGCCGAAAGATCCTTAGCGGCTGTAAGAGCCTCGGCAGCGGCTGGTATGGCAATAGCCTTTGATTCTGCCGGGGCGGCGGTTGCCGCGGCGTCATTTCCAGTCAGGGGAACTGCTTCGCCACTGCTTAGAGCATCTGTTTGAACATTTGTCAGAGCCTGGTCCGGTTCGACAGTTTCATAGTCTTTAGCCGGCAAGTTGCGTAAAACCCTATAAAACTCCGGATCCGCTAAATTAATGTTGCCACCCGGCAGGGATCTGCCGAAACCGGATGTAACGGGGGCGTAAGAGTAAGTATCGATGTTGGTGATAGTTACCTCTTTATTGGCATCAATAGTGATCTTAACCACGTTCCATATGGTGCCGTCATAACCAGGCGTGGCGTACAGGGTAGCCAGTGGCGTGGGGTCGTCGCCTTGATAAATGGTAACGTTGGCTCCGGAACCGGACAGGGCAGTGGTCGGCGCTTCGTCGCGATTGGTATAATCATGGACGTAAAAATAGTAATCCCCCGGAATCAGCTTTCTGATGGTGGTTATCTCCGGCCCGAATGAGTTTGTTTCATCGTGATCCAGGTCCGCAACTAGCTTTGCGGTTGATGAATAATAGTTGCCATCGTCATAGAATTCCCGCGCCGCATAATAGATATGAAAACCGCCTCCGCTTCCGGTAGCCGACGGCCCCGTCAGGTGCGAGTCCAGGTCTTTGGGACTGGCGCCCCAGCGCAAGATAATGCGGATGTTTTCATCGTCAACAATACCCACCGCGTCAAAGGCGTCCTTGATGGCTTGCTGCTGTTCTTTAGTGAAACCAACGATTTTGGCTGAAGCGACCACCGCTTTGCGGCCGTCAAGGAATAAGGCGTTGCTGGACAATCTAAACAGAGACCAGTAAAATACCTTGGTCCAGGTTGCGTCTGGGATTGAATTTGTGCGGCTGTCCGTCATCATTTTGTACGCGGCCAAAGAGTACACGCTGCTGAAAAAATGCACGCCTCCATTGTCATGACTGCCATCTTTTTCTGCTGGGTATTTGGTATTGAGCCGTTCAATCCATGTTTGATCAGTTAACGCGCTATAATTATCCGGTTGACCAAACTGGGCGGGATTTGACATATTTCTGTATACACCATGATCTGAGTCTTCGCCGATTGACCAACGGGCAGCACTTGCCTTATCCTTGTTCTCAATCAAGCTGCCCATAATATCCGCGTAGGCCTCGTCAAGCGCCCCCGTTTCGCCTTTATAGAACAGCCCTGTCGTAGGCACATTGATAGTTAAAGCGTAATTAAACAGCGGATCGCCAAAAGGATTAATTTCCCGTAAAGGATAGGCGCCAACAATGTAACTGATGACCGCGTGGGTGAATTCATGACCTACGACATCCAGGGCATTACTATCCTTTCTACTACTGGTAAACACCATTTGTTGAGAAGAGGGGTCCCAAGCAGTGTATTTATTTACATCATCTTCCGCTGCTGCATTTATGCTGCTAACTATTCTTCTTGCGCCATGGCCGTCAAATGATTCCCAGCCTAAAGTATTATAGTAGTCGTATGACGCGGACATATTGGCGTGGAGACCTACAGCTTCCTTGTCTAAGATGCGCTTCCCGCTTTCCGATTTCACTAAATCGCCCGGCAAGTCTATTTTCAACTTCCCTGATGGCAAGCGCGTATATAGCGCTCTATAAGTTAGCAGTTTTCTATTCTTATCATGGAACCCGTACATGTCTAGGCTGGGGTTATATAGCAGCCCAATTGTTCTAGTTTTACCAAGTTCATCTTGGGCCTTTACGGTAACGGGTCGCAAATCATTTCCATTGGCTGTCTGCAGATTCGATATCTGCGTTAAGACACCGCCGGCCATAGCGCCATTGGCGTAAATGTAATAAGTGTGGCTTACCAGCGGGATCGCCGGTTCTAAAACAGATGGCGGATCGTCTGCCGATTCAAGTTCAATGGGCAGGCCCGATAGTTCGCCGTTTGTATCATCTGCCAGCGCATCATTCGTCCAATCCCCATTATCTTTGTCATTTTCGTCCATCACGGAGTTAAGCTCAACCGCCCAAACCAATACCGGCGCTTGACCACTATCAACCGCGTAAACCAGCAGCTGCGCGTTAGTTGCGAGCTCATCCCGGAAAGCTGTTTCAACATCGTTACGGTTTAAAGCTAACTCTCCGGCCAGGGAATCCAACAGGTTTTGCACTGCTGGACTGGCCAAATAGTCATTTAAAGCAATATCTATTGCGGCCTCAGCAGTTATGGCCGGCGTAGTATAGACGCTGTTGATCCGGTTGTCATAGGTGCCAAACAGCCCGGTCACCGTGCCATTGCCGTCTACAGTGAGAATCACCTGGCTGCCCAATACGGGGACGCCGTTTACCTCGGGACTGTAACGGTAATAAGATGTGCCGTCAGCGGTGCTCTGCACGGTAATATTGGCCGGATCAGCGTAAAAATTACGGCCTAATAAACTGGCAGCATTATTAAGAACCGCCGCCGCGTCGGCTGCGGAATTGACCGTCTGGCTGGTAAAGGTACCGTCGATGACTCTGAAGAGTCCGGCATCGTTTTGCAGAACTTCTACCCGGCCAAGGGCAATTAAATTCTCGATGTCGCCATAGTCGACCACTCCCGACGGCAGGGTATAAGAAGCATCATCCTTGATGAAGGTTGCCGTCAATGTAGTATCCGCCGCAGGCATGGTAAATGTGGTGGCAGCGGCGCCGGCATTGGCAAATGTCCCGCCATTGGAGGAAGTCCAGCCGTTAAATCCATAACCAAAGTTAGGCGCCGCAGCAATGGTAACCACCGCACCGGCAGCATAATTACCGCCATTGCCGGACGTAACCGTACCATAGACATCGGCGGTAACGGTCAGCCGGTAGGTGGCGCTATCGCCGCCTCCACTGCCGCCTCCACTGCCACCTGATGATGCTCTATTCGCGGAAACAGTCTGGGTCGCAGCCGGAGTTGCCGGCGCTTTGGTAACGGGTTCGTCTCCGGGCGTACTGTTTTCAGGAGTTGCGGTGCTCTTGAGCAAGTCGGACTGCAGAACATTGGCAATGATGGTAAACCCTTCGGCTCTGGTTAAATTTTTGCCCGCTCTAACCGAGCCATCCGGATAGCCGCCCAGAAGATTGTGCTCTTGCATGGCAATGACGCTTTTTAAAGCCCAGGCCGGAATGGACTGGTTATCCGTAAATGTACTGGCTGATTTACTCGTTTGCAACTGTAAAGCGTTAGCTAAAATAACGGCCACTTCGGCCCTGGTTACGTAATCGTCAGGATGGGCGTACCCTTGCCGGTCGCCTGTGATGATGCCCGCTTGTTTAGCCAGGGCAAACTGATTGTAATACCATTTACCTTCCTTGACATCCGGGAAATTACTGCTGCTTGCTTCGGAATAACCGAATGTTTTATTCACCACCGTCACAAACTCAGCCCGGGTGATTAAGTTGTCCGGGTTAATATTGCCCTGCCGGTCGCCGGTAATAATGCCTTTGCTGAGCAGCAGGTCAATACTTTGAGACGCCCAGTGGTTGGTATAATTTTCACCGGCCCAAACCGGAACAGTCTGGCAAAGCAGCAGTAAAGCAACAAACAATGATACAAATGATTTAAAACCTTTTGTTTTAAACATGGAAACCCTCCTTTTTGCTTTTTTATTTTGTTATCCATTAACTATAGCGTTAAAGAGGGGCAAGGGGCAGGTTTAATTTAGCCCTAAAACTACCCGCGGAAGCAAATAATTCAGGGGCGGGTAATTTTTGGTCCAATTACCCGCCCCTGAATTCTCTGCTTGTTACTGCTCAGCATCGAGCGGCCCGCCAAACCGTTAACCGTGCGCTCATGCTCATCCGAGAAATCGCTTACGGTTAACGGTTT
>WQUS01000086.1 GCA_009781965.1 Bacillota bacterium
TTCTTTTTGAGTAAGGCTTTCAAAATTCCGGTCAGTAAAATAAGAATTCACCACACCTATGTTGGCGGCGCTTATGGCGGAAAAGGCCTTGTCTTTGATTAAGGTGGACTATCAAATACTCCCCGGGGTTTTTGAGGCTGAAGAAGCGATGAAGCCGGACGCGCCGTTAATTCACGATAAAGACTTGGAAGGCACCACGGCCTGGGAAGAGTGGGGAGTGGCCAAGAAAAGGGAGCGCCAGGCGTCAGATCCGAATGTCAACAACATGAGCGGTCATGCCGCAATCAGCTTTGGCGATGTGGAACAAGGTTTTCGGGATGCGGATTATGTACGGGAAGACAAATTTGAGCTGAAAGCCACGGCCCATTGTCCCATGGAGCCACATGCCGCGGTGGCCAGCTATGACCAGGTGGAAGATAAACTGCATATGTGGCTGTCTACCCAAGGACTCTTCCTGAAGCGGTTCTTTTTGAGTAAGGCTTTCAAAATTCCGGTCAGTAAAATAAGAATTCACCACACCTATGTTGGCGGCGCTTATGGCGGAAAAATTGATTTATTCCCCTATGAATTTTGCGCGGCCTATATGTCTATGCAATTAGGTCAGCCGGTAAGAATGGAATTAGACCGGGAAGAAGTTTTTATGACTACCCGCCAGCGTCATCCCATGACGATTACGATTAAAAGTGGCGTTAACAAAGATGGCTCAATTTTGGCCCAGGATATCAAAGTTATCGCCGACAACGGCGGCTATCGGGGCTCCGGTCCGGTGGTGGTTTTTCTGTGCCACGGATTTAGTTTCCCCATTTATGATGTACCCAATTACCGCTATGAAGGCTTTTCAATCTATACCAACAGCGGCATCCGCGGTCCCCAGCGGGGCCATGGGGCGCCGCAAATCAGATTTGCCATTGATTCCCACTTGGATTTGATCGCCCGGGATATGGGTCTGGACCCGGTGGAACTGATGTTGAAAAATGTCAGGCACACAGGGGATATTTTGCCTACCGGCGATCAATTAAATAGCTGTGGCTTGCAGGATTGCTTAACCGGCGCCGCCCAAGCAATTGACTGGCAGAATAAACGCCGGCAATTTCAGACCGCCATACAAAACGGGAGATATAAGCGCGGGGTGGGCATTTCATTATGCGCCATGTTCAGCGGCGCCATGTACTACCCCTTTGCCTCGGCGGCGATGGTCAAGCTCCATGACGACGGCATGGCTACCTTATTCACTGGAGCCCAGGATATCGGGCAGGGCAGTTATACCACTTTGGCCCAGATTTTAGCGGAAGAATTGGGGATTGATTTGGATGAGGTGCATGTGGTGGCCGGGGATACGGAGATTTGTCCCGTTGATATTGGCAGTTTTCTTAGCGGCACTGCTTTGGTTACCGGCAGCGCGGTCAAACTGGCGGCGGCTGACGCGAAGCGCCAGCTGCTGGAGGCGGCCGGGGAAGTTTTTGGCGTTGACGATATTGATCAATTAGAGGTCCAAGACAAAAAAATATTTGTCAAAGGTAAACCGGAAAAGTCAATTACCTTTGTCCAAGCAATTCAGGCCAGCGTATTTAAGAAAAATGGCAATCCCATTATTGGCGCCGGTTCTTATAAGGGCTACGGCAAAACGGATCGCTATCCCAGTCTGGCTACATGCAAAGGTTTATTTACCGGCGCGTACGGGTTTGCCGCCCACGCGGCCGAGGTGGAAGTGGATACCCTGACCGGCAAAGTTAAACTGCTCAAGGCGGTTACTTATCACGACTGCGGTTTTCCCTTAAACAAAACTATTGTTGAGGGGCAGGTCCATGGCTGTGTCTCCATGGGCGCCGGTCAAGCCATGTCTGAAGAAATTACTCTGGAAAAGGGACAGCTGTTTAACCCGTCTTTTCTCACGTATCATATTCCCATTTCTCTGGAGACGCCCGAATCGGTGGACCAATTGGTGGCCACATTTGAACCCTCCGGGCCTTTCGGCGCCAAGGAGGTTGGCGAAGGGGCGCTGGCAGGAATTTTAGGGGCGATTGGCAATGCTGTCCATGACGCCATCGGGGAAAGGATCTATAGTTTGCCCATCACGCCGGAAAAGGTCTTGGCAATTTTAGAAAAGTAAGTTGATTCGTTCACCATGATATCAAACTGATTGGAGGAGCGGCGTATGATTACTAAGATCGAAGTGCCTCAGAGTTTCAACGTGGCCAGCGCCCTGATTGATCCCAACCTGGAGGCCGGCCGCGGGGATAAAGTAGCGATCTACTACTTGGAGCAGCAGATTACTTACGCTAAAATGGCTGAAATGGTTAACCGCACCGGCAATGTTTTTAAAAATTTGGGTGTGGAAATGGAAAACCGGGTTTTGCTTTTGCTGTTTGATTGTCCGGAATTTTTTTATGGTTTTTATGGCGCCATCAAAATGGGCGCGGTAGCCATACCGGTGAACACGATGCTGACGCCGGCTGATTACGAATATGTCTTTAACGACAGCCGGGCCAAGGTATTGGTCGTTAGTGCCGAACTGTTGTCCCAAGTGGAACAGATTAAAGGAAATTTAAAGTATCTGAAAGAAATTATTGTCGTGGGCGCAAATAAAGCCGGTTACCATAACTTTGATGATTTAGCCGCCGCCGCGTCGCCCGACCTGGCAACGGCGGAAACTTCCAAAGACGACGCGGCCTATTGGCTATACAGTTCCGGTTCGACCGGGGCGCCCAAGGGCACGGTGCATTTGCACCATGATATATTTTACTGTACCTTTGCCCGCAATATTTTGAACATTGGGCCCGATGATATCACTTTCTCAGTGGGCAAGCTTTTCTTTGCTTACGGCTTGGGCAATGCTTCTTATTCGCCGATTCAGGTGGGCGCCTCCACAGTATTGTACCCGGGCAGACCTTTGGCGGAAGAGCTCTTTAAGGTGGTGCAAAAATACCGGCCCACTCTGTTCTTTGGCGTGCCTACGGCTTACAATAATATGCTGCAAATCAAAGACGCGGAGAAGATTTACGATTTCAGCTCGGTGCGTCTTTGCACATCGTCCGGCGAAGCTTTGCCTGCCACACTTTACCATCAGTGGAAGGAACGCTTCAATATTGAAATATTGGATGTCCTCGGTTCCACTGAGATGGGCCACACCTATATTGCCAACCGGCCCGGACAAGTCAGGCCCGGCAGCAGCGGTTTGATCGTGCCTCCATATGAAGCCAAGGCAGTGGATGAAGCAGGTCAAGAGGTGCCCCGGGGAGAGATTGGCACCCTGCTGGTCAAAGGCGACAGCGCAGCCGCCTATTATTGGAATAAACACGAAAAAACCAAACAAACCATCTTGGGCGAATGGGTGAATACCGGAGACAAGTGTTACCAGGACGAAGACGGCTACTGGTGGCCCGTGGGACGGAATGACGATATGCTGAAGGTGGGCGGTATCTGGGTTTCGCCTCTGGAGGTGGAGAGCGCTTTAATGGAACATCCGGCGGTACTGGAATCAGCCGTGGTTGGCGCCGCCGACCCGGAGGGACTGATTAAACCGCTGGCTTTTGTCGCTTTGAAAGTGGGTTACCAACCCAGTGACAGTTTGGCCCAGGAGTTGCAGCAGTATGTGAAGAGTAAGATTGCTCCTTATAAGTATCCGCGCTGGGTTAAGTTTGTGGATGAGCTGCCCAAAACCGCCAGCGGTAAGATTCAGCGTTACCGGCTGCGGAATAGCAATTAACGATAAGCCGGCGGCAAAAAAACCTATGGTAAAAAACAAAAAAATGACATAAAATATCAATACCAATAATGCACCGCTAAACGTACCAAATAAACGCCGCCATCCCGGGTGGCACAAGATAATTACTACAAATGGGGGTTGGCCGGCATGAACGACGGAGAGAAGCATACTCTCGCGCAATTGGCCCGGCTATACGGCGTCGCGGTTGCTTACCGGGATTTTACCGGCCGCCGCCGGCAGGCGTCGCCGCCGGCTTTGCTGGCTGTTTTGCAGGCTTTGGGGGCGCCGGTTTCCGGCGCCGCTGATTTGCCAGAGGCCCTTTGCCGGCGTAAACTGGAGCTTTGGCGTTGCCCCAGCGATCCTGTGGCGGTCTGCCGGGCGGGAGAGCAGCCAACCCTGGAACTGCGTCTGGAAGCGGGAAAGAGTAATGTTCCGATTAGCTGCCGCCTGGAACCGGAAGCGGGAGAACCGCTGCAGTGGACCTGCATGCCGGACCGGTTGCCCGTCATTAGAACCGAAAAATTTGCCGGGGTAGAGTACACCGCCCGGCGGATGACTGTACCAGCAAAGCTGCCTTTGGGTTATCACCGGCTGTCGCTTGACTTTGCCGCTGCCAGCCGGACAGTCAGTTTAATCTCCGCGCCGGCCCGGGCCTATTCGCCGGCCGCCGGCAGCCGGCTATGGGGCATATTTGCGCCTCTTTATGCTCTTCATTCCGCGACAAGCTGGGCCGCCGGCAGTGTTACCGACTTGGAGGCGCTAAGTAGTTGGGTCGGTTCGCTGGGAGGGAAAATAGTCGGGACCTTGCCGCTGCTGGCTTGTTTTCTGGAGGAGCCTTTTGAGCCCAGCCCTTACTCGCCTGTAAGCCGGCTGTTTTGGAACGAGTTTTATCTGGATGTGGCCCTGATTCCGGAACTGGAAAATTGCCCCAAAGCCCGGGAGCTGCTAAATTCCCGGGCTTTTGAGGTTGAAATTGCCGCTTTGCGCCGGGCGCCCCTGGTGGATTACCGCCGGGGCATGGCGGTTAAACGTAAAGTGTTGGAACTGCTGATGAGGTGCTGTTACATGGGCCAGCCGGCCAGACTGGAGGAATTACGCCGCTGGGCGGCGCAAAACCAGGCCGCGGTGGATTATGCCTGCTTCCGGGCTGCTGTGAGCAGGCAAGGTCCTGTCTGGGCTCATTGGCCGGAGCGCATGCGCAAGGGCGATTTGCAGCCGGGGGATTACGATCTAGAAACGAAACGTTATCATCTTTACGTGCAGTGGGTAGCCCGGCAGCAGTTTGGCAATCTGGCGTCCCGGACCAAGGCTGACAGCCGGGGGCTCTATCTTGATTTTCCTCTGGGCGTCCATCGGGATGGCTATGATGTGTGGCGCTGGCAGGAACTATTTGCCGTCGGGGCGGCTTGCGGAGCGCCGCCCGATCAGCTTAACGCCGCCGGTCAAAATTGGGAGTTTCCGCCTCTGCATCCCGATAAACTGCGGGAACAGGGCTATCGTTACTATATCGCATCCCTGCGCCACCACCTGCGGCACGCCGGCGTACTGCGATTGGACCATGTGGCGGGACTGCACCGGTTATTTTGGATTCCCGCCGGTTTACCGGCGGCGGAAGGTGTTTACATCCACTATCGGCATGAAGAGTTTTACGCTATTCTGGCGCTGGAATCATGCCGTCACCGGACCGCGCTGGTAGGCGAGGATCTGGGTACTGTTCCAAGCAGTGTGCGGGCCGCTCTGTCCAGGCACGGTTTAAAAGGCATGTATGTGCTGCCCTTTGAGGGCAAAAGCCAGCCTCGTAAAGGTTGGCGCCCCGTGCCCGCCGGTTCCTTGGCCTGTCTGAACACCCATGACATGCCACCTTTTGCAGCCTTCTGGCATGACAGCAAGCCTGCCGCCCGGGCGGGGCTGGCCCGGTTTCTGCGCCGCAAAGGCTTTCTAAAAACCAGGTCGCCCGGCGCCCGGGCAATGCTGCGCGCCTGTTACAGCTACCTGGCGGCCGGGCGGGCGGGCATGGTGCTGATTAACCTGGAGGACTTATGGCTGGAGACGGCCTCCCAGAATATGCCCGGCACTGGCCGGGAACAGCCGAACTGGCGGCGCAAGGCCAGCTATAGTCTGGAAGATTTACGCCGGCTCCCGGGTATACTGGAGATATTGAAAAAAATCGATCAATTTAGGCATCGAACCAAACAATAGTTCTTGAAAGATTGCTGAAATAGTTGCTGAAATCAAAGGAGGAGCCCCGTTTGGACCGTTACCTGTGCATTCATGGTCACTTTTACCAGCCGCCGCGGGAAAATCCGTGGTTGGAAGCAGTAGAACTGCAGGATTCAGCCCGTCCCTATCATGACTGGAATGAACGGATCACCGCCGAATGTTATGCCCCCAACACTGCCGCCCGCATTTTGAATGAGCAGGGTTTAATCATGGATATTGTCAATAATTACAGTAAAATAAGCTACAATTTCGGTCCAACGCTGCTGGACTGGCTGAAGTACAACAACCGGGAAGTATACCAATCGGTGCTTGATTCAGACCGGGAAAGCAGGGAACGTTTTTCCGGGCACGGCTCGGCTTTTGCCCAGGCTTACAACCATATGATTATGCCCTTGGCTAATCGGAATGACAAATATACTCAGGTGTATTGGGGACTCAGAGATTTTGCCAGCAGATTCGGCCGTCCGGCGGCGGGCATGTGGCTGCCGGAAACAGCCGTGGACCTGGAAACGCTGGATATTATGGCTGAACTGGGCGTTAAATTCACCGTTCTGACCCAGTACCAGGCTAAGCGGGTGCGCGCGATAAACGGCGGTCAGTGGCAGGAGGTCGGCCCCGCAGGGATCGACTCCACGATGTGTTACCGGCTCAATTTACCGGACTCGGGACGTTCCATAAACATTTTCTTTTATAATGGTCCCATTGCTCAGGCCGTGGCTTTCGAAAAATTGCTGGCCAATGGTGATCGTTTCGTACAGCGGCTGATGGGCGGCTTTCAGGAAAACCTGGGCCGGCTTCAGCTGGTCAGCATTGCTACCGATGGTGAGACCTACGGTCATCACCACCGGCACGGACAAATGGCCCTGGCTTACGCTCTGCA
>WQUS01000087.1 GCA_009781965.1 Bacillota bacterium
GTGGTGGTCTTGCCCGCGCCGTGCAGACCCACCATCATGATCACTGTCGGCGGCGCCGGGGCAAGGTTTATTTTGCTCTGGGCGCCGCCCATCAGCTCAGCCAGTTCATCCCGGACGATTTTGATTACCTGCTGACCGGGAGTGAGACTTTGCAAAACATCCGCACCCAGCGCCCGTTCCTTGACGCGGCCAATGAAGTCCTTGACCACCATAAAGTTGACGTCGGCGCCGATTAGCGCCCGGCGCACTTCCTTTAAGGCCACATCGATGTCTTCTTCCGTCAGTCTGCCCTTACTGCGCAATTTTTTAAAGGTTTCCTGCAGCTTTTCAGCCAGTCCTGAAAAAACCATCGGTTTACCCCCTGTCTATCTCCAGCACCTGGCGCAAGATCTCCCGGGCCGCTAATACCGGTTCCGGTACGGCCGCGCCACATTCTTCCAACAGCCGGGCGGCTTCGGCCAGTTTGCCGCGCTGGGTTAAAAACTTATGGACCAATTGCAGTTTCTGCTCATAGTTCTGCAGCATACTCGCCGCTCTTTTTAAAGTGTCATGTACCGCTTGGCGCGACACCTGGTATGTTTCGGCAATCTCGCCCAGGGAATAATCATTGCCGTAGTATAGCTCAATAAACTTTTGCTGCCGCTCGGTCAGCAGCTGGCCGTAAAAGTCAAAGCACAGGTTGATCAAGGTTATTTTATCCATTGCATCGCCCCGTTTAATGGATCAAGCTAAACTACTTTACAGGTATATATTAACCGGCTGAAAAGTCTCTGTCAAGTGCAACAGGTTTACAGGATACTATTCCGCTGAAACATAGTTACTGGTCAGACCCTGTGTTTGTTAGTACCAGTAGCCCAGGCACGCATAATTATTAACCGGAAGCGACTTCTCGGAGAGCCTGAGCGCACGGTTTACTCGAGGTTCGAAGTTCGAAGTTCGAGGTTCGAGACTATGCAACGTTTGTTAGTACCAGTAGCCCAGGCCCGTAAAGTTATTAACCGTAAGCGATTTCTCGGAGAGCATGAGCGCACGGTTAATAGCTTTACAAGCCGGCTCGATGCTGGACAGTAACCGCCTATAACTTTACCGGCACCGCACCTTTGATAACCATGCTCTGCTCCGTAACCGTACAATCCAGCGCGGCGACCTGCACTCCGGCGGCTTCGGCGGCGGCCAAGGCCTGGCCAAAGGCCTGATCGGTAGCGTTATTCGGGGTGAAATAGCGCACGCCGCTCATTTGAATAACGAATATAACCTGGGCCTCATAGCCGTCGCCAATGCAGGCCGCCAGTTCATGCAAGTGCTTTACGCCCCGTTCGGTAGGCGCGTCCGGAAACATTGCCACGCCATCCTCCTCCAAGGTTACGCCCTTTACCTCAATGAAAATTTTCCGCCGGCCGGCTTCCACATAAAAGTCAAAACGGGAGCGGCCATATTTGGCCTCCGGCTTAATCAGCGTAACCCCTTCTATATACTGCCCTGATTGTACATACTCCCCCAGCGCCTTGTTCGGCGCCTGGCTGTCCAGATTAACCAGCCGCTCGCCTTTCTCAATGGCTACCAAGTCGTATTTAGTGGCCCGGTTTGGATTAGACGACGGACATAAATATACTTTTGCGCCCGGGATCAGCAGTTCTTTACAACGTCCGGTGTTCTTGACATGGCAAATCTCCGTCCGGCCGTCAAGCAACACCTCGGCAACAAAGCGATTCGGGCGGGATATAAATACGCCGGAGCAGATGGCGTGATAGATCATGGCCGGCTCAAATACCTTCTTTCACTTTACCTGCAACTTTTTCTGGTCAAAAGAAGTCTAATAAGTTAAATATGGGTCTGTCCCCAGAGGGATGCAAATACTGCGCTAAATGGGGCAATGTTAAAATAATAGCATAAATGGAGGCAAACATGAAACTAAAAAACTATGGTATCGCTTTATCCCTGGCCGCTTTACTGGCGGCGCCCGCGCCCGGTCTGGCCGCTGCCGCGGCAGACGCCGCTGACCAGAACGCCGCAGTTACCAGCCAAACAGAGTACACAGTAAGCCCCGACAATGCCACTGCCGCAGCTGCCGGCCCGACAGATAATCAGATAACGCGCGGTGATCCACTCGCCCCAACGGATAATCAAAATAACTCTGCGGCAAGCGGTGACGACGCTGCCAACAGAGCTGACAACTTCAATATGGTATTCCTGACCCTGGGCAGCAAACAAGCCTTATTGGGCGACATGCCTTATCAACTGGAAGTCCCCCCGGAAGTAATCAAAGGCACCACCTTTTTGCCGATCCGCTTTGTGGCCGAACAAGTCCTAAACGCAACAGTGGATTGGAATCCGGACACCAAAGAAATCAGCCTGGCCAAAAACGACACTAAAATTACTTTAACCTTAAACAAAGAAGAGGCTTTGGTTAATGGTCAAGCAGTAGCTCTGGCCAACCCGCCCTTTGTCAAAAGCGGCCGCACTTTAGTGCCTTTGCGCTTCCTGACCGAAAACCTGGCCATGCAAATCGACTATAACGCCGCGGACAAAACCATTACCATCATTAAACCGTCAGAAACGCCTCCGCCGGTTAACTTACCGCCGGTAATCACTTCAATGGGGCTCCAAAGCAATGTCCTGAAAATAGGCGAAGTACCCAAGTATCAATACACCTATGACAATGAACCGTCCGGAGAAACTATTATTGCCGAAGATTGGAACTGCCAATTAGTGGACAGTGACCAAAAAATAGCGGGCAAACCCCGGGCTTTCTTTAAACCTGGTCAATACACTTTATCGTTAAAGATTGAAGACGCCGCCGGCAACTGGAGCGATACCGCAACCACCGAATTTACGGTAACCAATGAAGTCCTGGTCAGCGAATTGACCTTTAAACTTTCCGATCCCGTTTATGGCGAGGTCTATCAAAATGTACTGGATAATCTGAACTTCAACCTGCTGCCGAACAGTCAAAACGTAACTTTTCAGCGCAGCGGGCCGGAGCTGGAACTAAGCAACAGTCCGGAAATGGTAAATCAACCGGGGATTCTCTTCCAAAACCAGGTTTCCGGTGATTTCCGGTTGTTTTATAATCACGCCAATAACACCGCCGATAACCTGTACTTATATGTTATCCTGGCCAACGACGGCAGCGAACCGGTAACTTTACAAACTATAAGATCCGGCATCGGCGGCCCCAGCCCCGATTACATGAATCTGGGGCAAACAGTAGCCTTGCGGTTTATGTCGCCGGCCACCCCATCCAGCATTACCATACCGGCCGGAACAAAAATGCTGTTTAATCAAGGTTTGCGGTATTTGAAGAAAAATGAGGGCGTTACCGCCATGTATGATTTTCAAGCCAGCGGGCCAATCACCCTTACTATTGCCATGGGCCCGGAAAAGGCGCCGGAACCGCAAATCGTCCAACCGCCTGTGGCGGACCAAAACCAGAATCCAGCGCCGCCAGTCACCCAGGACAGCCAAGGGGGCGTCGTCCAACCGGACGTCAGTGGCGCGCCAAGTTCACCGGATCAAGCCGCCGGCCAAGCCCCGGCAACAAATACGCCGGTGGTAGTGCCGCCGGTCAAAACTCCGGAGCAAATACTGCAGGATAAAATAAACTATCTGTTAGCCTTGCCCGTTCTGCCGACAAACCCACAGCAAGTACGGGGAGTGTTCCCGAACAGCGAATGTTTGGTGACCGTACAGGCGGACGCAAATGGGATGAGCAAAATTACTTTGGGTAAAGAAGATCCCGGTTTTGACAGCTGGGTAGGCGGCATCGATCCCCTCACCGGCGAAAGCGTGCGCAACATCGGCGGCTATGGCGTCATTTACCATCTCCAAATAACGGCCCCGGAGAAAACGGGCGTTTTGCTCAATCCCCGCGGCAGCATCTTCAAAGGCGCGTTTCAAGCCCCTGACGGCAATGTTTACAAAGCCCCGGCCGCTTTTATCTTTGCCGGGCTGCAGCAAGCCGCCGTGCTGGGCGTGGTGCAGGCTAATCAAAAGGCCGATTTCCTGTACACTCCCCCCAGCGGTTCCGATACGCCAATCATCATCGGTTTAATCCCGGCACAATTTTGGGCCAAGCCGAACCCGAACCAGTAAATAAAAAATAGTTCAGTGTTTGTTGATCCGCAAATCCTAGGTACGCAAACCGCAAACCGTTAACCGTAGCGATCTCTCGGCAAGTAGTTACTGGTCAGACCCTGCGCTTGTTAGTACCAGCCCAGGCCCGTAAAGTTATTAACCGTAAGCGATTTCTCGAAGAGTATGAGCGCACGGTTAATAACTTTTATTTTTAATTTAATTCTTTTATTTTTTTTTGATATAATAATACAGCAACTGATGGTATTATTAATCTTGGTTGGTAAAAAATCTAATCAGCTATTCAGAGCAGGAGGATCATCTATGCCCAAAAGAACCGATATCAATAAAATCTTAATTATTGGCTCGGGACCAATAATCATCGGCCAAGCCTGTGAATTTGATTATTCCGGCACCCAAGCCTGTAAAGCCTTGCGCCAACTAGGCTACCAGATAGTTTTAGTCAATTCAAACCCCGCCACTATTATGACCGATCCGGAAATCGCCGACGTCATTTACATTGAACCGCTGAATCTAAAAAGCCTGTCCGCTATTATCGCCAAGGAACGGCCTGACGCGGTGCTGCCTAATTTAGGCGGCCAGTCGGCGCTAAACCTTTGTTCCGAGCTGGACAAAGCCGGCGTGTTAAAAGAGTATGCCGTCGAGGTCATCGGCGTCCAAATTGACGCCATCGAACGGGGTGAGGACCGCATTGCTTTCAAAGAAACAATGGCCCGCCTGGGCATTGAAATGCCGCGCAGCAAACCTGCTTACACGGTGGAGGAGGCGGAAATGATCGCCCGGGAACTGGGCTATCCGGTCGTTATCCGCCCGGCCTACACTATGGGCGGCACCGGCGGCGGCCTGGTTTATAATGTCGAAGAGTTAAAAACCGTAGCCAACCGGGGTATTTCGGCCAGCATGGTGGGCCAGGTACTGGTTGAAGAATCAGTATTGGGCTGGGAAGAACTGGAGCTGGAAGTGGTCCGGGACGCTAAAAATCAAATGCTCACCGTTTGTTTCATTGAGAATATCGACGCTATGGGGGTACATACCGGAGATTCCTTCTGTACCGCTCCCATGCTCACTATCAGCCCGAAACTGCAGCAGCGCCTGCAGAAATACGCCTATTCCATTGTCGAAGCCATTGAGGTCATTGGCGGTACTAACGTACAGTTTGCCCATGATCCCCAAACCGACCGGGTAGTGATTATTGAAATTAACCCCCGGACCTCCCGCTCATCCGCTTTGGCTTCCAAAGCGACCGGTTTCCCCATCGCCTTGATTTCCGCCCTTTTGGCCGCCGGCCTGACGCTGGACGAAATCCCTTACTGGCGGGAAGGGACCTTGGATAAATACACCCCCTCGGGAGATTACACGGTGATTAAATTTGCCCGCTGGGCTTTCGAAAAATTCCCCGGTTCTCAGGATAAACTGGGCACTCAAATGCGGGCCGTGGGCGAAGTGATGAGCATTGGCAAAAACTATAAGGAAGCGATGCAAAAAGCCATCCGCTCCTTAGAGACCGGCCGTTACGGATTAGGCTTCGCCAAAGACTTCCATCAAAAGTCCTTGGCGGAACTGCTGCAAATGCTGACCGAGCCCAGCAGCGAACGTCAGTTTATCATGTACGAAGCCTTGCGCAAAGGGGCGGATGTTGCTACTTTACATCGCCTGACCCACATCAAGGCCTGGTTTATTGAGCAGATGCAGGAGTTGGTAATGCTGGAACAGGAAATCCTGCGCTGCAAAGGGACCAGGCTGCCGGATGAGCTGCTGGTCCGGGCTAAAAAAGACGGGTTTGCCGACCGTTATCTGGCCATGTTGCTGGCAGTGCCGGAAAAAGAAATCCGTCTTCAGAGAACGGCTTTAGGCATGGTGGAAGGTTGGGAAGCTATTCCGGTCAGCGGCGTGGAAAACGCGGCTTACTATTTCTCAACCTATAATGCCCCGGACCAAACCTCCGTCAGCAGCCGGCCCAAAGTAATGATTCTGGGGGGAGGCCCAAACCGCATCGGCCAGGGCATTGAATTCGACTACTGCTGTGTGCACGCAGCCTTTGCCCTGCGGGATATGGGTTTTGAAACGGTAATTGTGAACTGCAACCCGGAAACAGTTTCCACCGATTATGATACCTCCGATAAACTTTACTTTGAACCGCTGACGGTGGAAGATGTGCTGAGCATTTACGAAAAGGAACAACCGCTGGGGGTCATCGTCCAATTCGGTGGTCAAACCCCGTTAAATATTGCCAATGAACTGGCGGAAAACGGGGTCAGGATTTTTGGCACCTCCCCGGATACTATCGATTTGGCCGAGGACCGGGATCGCTTCCGCCAAGTGATGGAAAAGCTGGACATCCCCATGCCCGAATCAGGGATGGCGGCAAGCCTGGATGAAGCGCTGACCATTGCCAACCGCATCGGCTATCCTTTAATGGTCCGCCCTTCATATGTTTTGGGCGGCCGGGGCATGGAAGTTGTTTATGATGAAGAGATGCTGCGTCAATATCTGGCCGCGGCGGTGGGAATCACCCCGGAAAGGCCGATTCTGATTGACCGGTTTTTAAGCGACGCCATTGAAGCCGAAGCGGACGCTATCTCCGACGGCGTGGAAGCATTTGTGCCTACGGTGATGCAGCATATTGAGCTGGCCGGCATCCACTCCGGCGATTCAGCCTGCGTCATTCCTCCGGTCAGCATCCCGGCTGAGCAAGTAGCTACTATTGCGGAGTATACCCGCAGGATCGCCAAAGAATTGCATGTGGTCGGTTTAATGAACATGCAGTACGCCATCGCCAAGGATCGGGTTTACGTTCTGGAAGCCAACCCCAGAGCTTCGCGGACCGTGCCCTTGGTATCCAAAGTATGCAACATTCAGATGGCCCGCATAGCGACGCAAATTATGCTGGCGGAACAAACGGGGCAAAAATTCCCCCTGGCCGAACTCCAAGCCAAGCGTTTTGCCCATTTCGGGGTCAAAGAAGCAGTCTTTCCTTTTAATATGTTCCAGGAAGTTGATCCGCTGCTGGGACCGGAAATGCGTTCCACCGGAGAAGTGCTGGGCATTGCGGACTCTTTCGAGCTGGCTTATTACAAAGCCCAGGAGGCGACTCAGTCCCCCCTGCCCATATCCGGCGCCGTGCTGATCAGCGTCATCGACCATGATAAACCGGCGGCGTTGGAGGTAGCCAAGGTATTCGCCCAAATCGGCTTCCGGATTAAGGCCACGGAAGGAACCCATAATTTCCTGCAAGCAAACGGCCTGCCCTCGGAAAAGATTGCCAAGGTATTCCAAGGGCGTCCCAATATAGCGGACGGCATCAAAAACAAGGAAATCCAATTGGTCATCAACACCCCGTCCGAAAAGCGCGACAGCAAACATGACGATTCTTATATCCGCAAAACGGCCATTAAGCATAAAGTGCCTTATATCACCACCATGGCAGCGGCCCTGGCCACGGCCAACGGGATCGCGGCCTATAAAAAGAATAACGCCGGCCAGATTAATTTAAAATCGCTTCAGGAGTATCACCGGGAGATCAAATAGTGTTAGTTACTGGTCACACGTTACTGTTCAGCATCGAGCGGCACGCAAAACCGTTAACCGTGCGCTCATGCTCTCCGAGAAATCGCTTACGGTTAACGGTTTTGCGTGCCGTATTCACTTTGAGGATCAACAAATGTGTGACCAGTAACTAGCGTTGAAATGGTCCGAACAATAACAAATGTTACTGTTAGGTACAACGATCCGGGAGGTAATAACTTTGACTGTCCATAATGAGCAAAATGTCCCGCCGACAGAAACAGAAGCGCTGCTATCCGTAGACGACGCCCTGGCTTTGAGCCGCAGCGAAGTGCATACGCTGTACAAAAACTGCGGCAACCAGGGGCTGGTCACCATGATGGGCCTGGTGGGCTTTGACCGTCAGTTTGTGAAAGCAAAAGGCATGCGGGTCTGGGATAGCGAGGGCAATGAATACCTGGACTTTCTCGGCGCCTATGGCGCCATGAACCTGGGCCACAATCACCCGGCAGTTATTGGGGCGCTGGAGAAAGTGCGGCATTTGCCCAACCTGATTCCCGCCTCGCTGCCCACTATGCAAGCCGCTCTGCTGCATAATCTGTCTGTGATTACCCCCGGCCGTTTACAGCGATCTTTCCTCTGCAACAGCGGCGCCGAAGCGGTGGAGGGAGCGCTGAAAACAGCCCGCGCCGCCACCGGCAAAAGCGGGTTCCTCTACTGTGAAAACTCTTTTCACGGCAAAACCTTCGGCGCTCTCTCGGTAACCGGGCGGAACAAATACCGCAAGCCCTTCGAACCCCTGCTCTCCGGATGCGAGGCCGTTCCTTACGGCAATCTTGAGGCTTTGGAGCAGGTGCTGGCCAAATTTAAACCGGCTGCTTTTATCGTCGAGCCGATTCAAGGGGAGGGCGGCATTAATGTGCCTCCGCCCGGTTACCTGACCGGGGCGGCCCGGTTGTGCCGGGAACAGGGCGTGCTTTTTATCGCCGATGAAATACAAACCGGCTTTGGCCGTACGGGCGCCATGTTTGCCTGTCAACTGGAAAACGTGGAGCCGGATATCATGTGTCTGGCCAAATCTCTGGGCGGCGGCGTGGAACCCATCGGCGCTTTTATCACCACCGACGACATTTGGCAGAAGGTCTTCGGGGGCATTGAAAAAGCAACCTTACACACTTCCACCTTTGGCGGCAACACCAGAGCAGCCGCAGCCGGCGTGGCGGCTATCGAGGTGCTGACCAAAGAACAGCTGCCGGAAGCGGCCGTGGAAAAAGGAGCTTATTTTTTAGCCGGATTGCTGAATTTGCAAAAAAAATATCCGCTGCTCAAAGAAGTGCGGGGCCGCGGACTGTTCATCGGTCTGGAATTTACTCAACCGGGCGGTTTGGCCAACAAGCTCACCATGGGCATGGCTAACAAACTGTCCAATGAGTATCTGGCCAGCCTGGTGGCGGGCGAGCTGCTGAACAAACATCACATCATCACGGCTTATACTTTAAATAACCCCAATGTGATCAGGCTGGAGCCGCCCTTAATCGTGACCAAAGAAGAAATTGATACTGTCTTGAACGCTTTGGAAGACATATTAAAACACAACAAAGGTTTCCTGAGTATGGCCGCCGCCGGCGCCGGAACAGTGTTCAAAAACTTCCGCAACAAATAAGACCGGCCGGGCATCAGCCGGGGCGGCAAAGCGCGTATAAACAAGCGCCTTTATGATGGCTTAATCAGCTGCAGGATGGCCAGGCAAAAAGCGGGCAGATCATCAGGCTTGCGTGAGGTGACCAGATTGCCGTCCACCACTACTTCCTGATCTAAAAACTCCGCGCCGGCGTTAACAACATCATCTTTAATGGCAAAAAAGCAAGTTGCTTTTTTGCCCCGCAGTATGTCCGCCGAAGCCAGCATCCATCCCCCATGGCAGATGGAGGCCACTACTTTGCCGCGCTGAAAGATATCCCGCACCAGTTTGACCATGGCAGGCTCCCGGCGCATGAAATCAGGGGCAAATCCGCCCGGGATGATTACCGCTTCATAATGGGCGGCGTCGGCGTTAACCGCGGCTAGCGTTTCTTTAGCCGGCAGGCCTGATTTACCCGGATAAGTATCCAATCTGCCGGTCCCCACCACATCCACTTGGAACCCGGCTTCGATAAAACGGTAATAAGGATACCAGAATTCATGCTCATTGTATGCTTCTTCAACCAAAAGCGCTATTTGACGGGCCATTTATTTTCCCTCCTTGGCTTTAATCAGCGATTGAGCGGCCTCCTGGGCCGCGGCGCAAACGGCGTTTTCATCCATGGTCAGCAGCCGGCGTTCCTCCATAACTACCCGGCCGTCGATAATGACCGTGTCCACATCCGAGGATAAAGCGGCATAGGCGATATGGGCGTGTAGATCATGCAGCGGGTATAAATGCGGTTTGTGCAGATCCAGTAAAATGATATCGGCCAGCAAGCCCGGCTTAATCTTACCCACCAGGCCGCCCAGCCCCACCGCCGCGGCGCCGTCAGCCGTGGCCATCCGCAGCGCTTCCCGGGCGTTCAGCGCCGTGGCGTCGCCGGTACTGACCTTTTGCAGCAGGGCGGCGGCGCGCATTTCTTCCATCATATCAAGGTTGTTATTGCTGGCGGCGCCGTCGGTACCAAGACCGACCAAGGCTCCCGCTTTTTTAAGCCTGGTCACCGGAGCGATGCCGCTGGCCAGTTTCATGTTGCTCTGAGGGTTATGGGCCACCCCAACCCGGTGACGGGCCAGAATTTCTATTTCCCGGTCCTCCAGATGCACACAGTGGGCGGCCAATACCGGCGCTTCAAACAGTCCGGTGGTTTCCATTAAAACAACCGGAGCGCAGCCGTACTTTTCCTTAATCTCATTTACTTCATCTTTGGTTTCGGCCAGATGGATGTGGATACCCACCTGCAGCCGGAGGGCCTGCTCAACAACTCTTTTGATATATTCCGGCGGACAGGTGTAAGGAGCGTGGGGGCCAAACATAGCGGTGACCCGTCCCCCGGCGCCGCCGTGCCACTGTTCAATAAAAGCAATGGATTCCCGCATGGCCTTTTCGCCGTTCTCGCCCAAGCCAATCATCCCCCGGCTCAGTACAGCCCGCAGACCAGTTTCTTCCACGGCCCGGGCCACCATGTCCATAGCATCATACATATCGGCAAAGGTTGTCGTCCCGCCCTTGATCATTTCGGCGCAGCTCAGTAAAGTGCCCTGGTAAATATGCTCCGGGGTCAGATGTGCCTCCAAAGGCCAAATTTTTTCTTTCAGCCAGCGCATCAGGGGCAAGTCGTCGGCATAACCCCGAAACAAAGTCATGGCGGCGTGGGTATGGCAGTTGACAAACCCGGGCATAGCCACCATGCGCGGCCGTTCCAGCACCACATCCGGCACAAAATCAGCCGGGGTTGAACCGGCGCTTCCCACATGATAGATCCGGTTATCTCGAATGGCAATCTCGCCATCCTTGATTAAATCTTCCCCTTCGTCCATGGTCAGGATGGCCATGCACTTAAGCAGCAGATTTGACATAAACAATCCAACCTTTCTGTTAGCGCTAGTTATGCTTTTTCTTTAGGCTGGCCGTAATCATGCAGGTACGTATCCCTTAAAATCCGCACCTCCGCCTGGTCGATTACCCCCGGCCGGCCCAGCGCCAAGGCCGTGGTGTATACATGAGCCGCCTTTTCCACCACCAGACACACCTGGTAGGCTTCACGTACATTCCGCCCCAAACCGACCAGGCCGTGGTTAGCCAGCAACACAGCGTTGTTTTGTCCCAGGGCCTCAACCGCAACCTCAGCCAAAGCCGCAGTTCCGGCCCTGGCGTAACCGGACACCGCTACCTCACCGCCCACCAGCTGAGCCAATTCTTCCAGGATAGGCGGCAAAGGCTTGCCGGCCACCGCCAAGGCGCAGGCGTAGGTGCTGTGGGTATGCACGATGGCGGCTGCATCCGGCCGGGCCCGGTAAATGGACAAATGCAACTTAAGCTCGCTGGAAGGCCGGCGGTTACCGCTGAGCACGCCGCCGTTGCCATCCACCGCCACCAGATCCTGTTTTTTTATTTGGTCATAGGGCATACCGCTGGGCGTAATCAAGCAGCCTGAACCTTCCGGCAGATCCGGCAGCCGGGCCGAAATATTGCCCCAGGTACCGGCAACCAGGCCGGCGGCGGTCATCATCACGCCAACGGCTTGAATTTGTTCGCTCAGTACTTCTACTGTCAAAGACATTGTTTAAATGGCCCCTAATACTGATTTGCATTTCAAAACATTTCTTAACGCAAAGCAGTAAATACTATTTCCCTTAGCTCTTGCCGCTAATTGCGGCAAGTTTTTAATTAAGAATAGTGTTATTCGCACTGCCAATCGTTGATATAACTGCACTGGGCGTCGGACAAACGATCAATATCAATGCCCAAGGATTTTAACTTCAGCCCGGCCACCCGCTGGTCTATATCACCGGCCACGTCATAAACCCGCTTTTCCATTGTTTTGCCGTGCCGGGCGATATGCAGCGCGGCCAGGGCTTGCAAAGCAAAGGACATATCCATAATTTCCGCCGGATGCCCGTCCCCGGCGGCCAAATTAACCAACCGGCCTTCGGCCAGCAGATACAGCCGGCGTCCGTCGGGCAGCAGAAACTCTTCTATATTATTGCGCACCGGGCGCCGGGATACGGAAGCCCGCTCCAGTTCCGGAATATTTATCTCCACGTCGAAATGGCCGGCATTGGCCATGATGGCTCCGTCTTTCATGCGCCGGAAATGTTCTTCCCTGAGCAGGTCGCGGCAGCCGGTAACAGTAACAAAAATATCGCCCAGCGCGGCGGCCTCCAGGCTATGCATCACCCGGTAACCGTCCATATGCGCTTCAATGGCTTTTACCGGATCCACTTCACAGACGATCACATTGGCGCCCAGGCCTCTGGCCCGCATGGCCACGCCTTTGCCGCACCAGCCGTAACCCATCACCACCACCGCTTTACCGGCCGTCACCAAATTGGTGGTGCGCAGAATACCGGACCAGGCGGATTCACCGGTGCCATAGCGGTTATCGAATAAAAATTTGCACCGGGCGTCGTTGACGGCGACCATGGGAAACAGAAGCTTACCCGCTTTTTCCAGAGCCCGCAAGCGCAGCACCCCGGTGGTGGTTTCCTCGGCCCCGCCAATCACCTCGCCGGCCTGGGCCTGCAATTCCGTGTGCAAGAGGTGCACCAGATCACCGCCGTCGTCAATGACAATTTGCGGCCGGCTGTTTAATGCCAGATGCAGATGCTCGTCATACTCCTTGGGTGAAGCGCCGTACCAGGCGTGCACTTTCATACCCGCGGCAGCCAGCGCCGCGGCCACATCGTCCTGGGTGGACAAGGGATTGGAACCGGTGACGGACACGTCCGCCCCGCCGGCGGCCAGCACTTCGGCCAGGTAAGCCGTTTTGGCCTCCAGATGAATGCTCAAAGCAATCCGCAGGTCCTGAAAAGGCTTGTCTCTGATAAATTCTTCCCGAATAGCGTTCAGCACCGGCATGTGTACCCGCACCCAGTCTATTTTCAGCCTGCCCTGGGTATGCAGGTTAATATCGCGGACAGTATAAGCGGACAAAGAACCACTTCCTTTTTATCTTCTTTTTAGACTTTCTGAATTAGCCCTCAAAAGGGCCAAAGACTCGCTATAAGGCGGATAAACCACACCGCGGTCGGTGATAATAGCGGTCACCAGCCGGGCCGGGGTCACGTCAAATGCCGGGTTCCAGACATTTACCCCTTCCGGCGCCACCATACGGCCGGCAAAACCGGTCACCTCAGCCGCGTCCCGTTCTTCAATGGGAATATCCCGGCCGGAAGAGAGGTTAAAATCAATTGTCGACAGCGGCGCGGCCACATAAAAAGGGAGCCCGTGTTCCTTGGCCAACACCGCCACCCCGTATGTGCCTATTTTATTGGCGACATCGCCGTTGGCGGCAATGCGGTCCGCGCCGACAATCACCAGATCCGCCATCCCCCGGGCCATCAAATAGCCGGCCATGTTGTCGGTAATGAGCGTGACCGGTATTCCTTCCTGGCGCATTTCCCAGGCAGTGAGCCGGGCGCCCTGCAGCAAGGGCCTGGTTTCATCGGCGTAGACGCTGATTTTTTTGCCGGCTTGGTGAGCGGCCCGGATCACGCCTAAAGCGGTGCCGATTCCCGCCGTTGCCAGAGCGCCGGCATTGCAATGGGTTAAAATAGCGGCCTCCGGGGGAATAAGCTCCGCGCCGAACTGCCCCATGCGGCGGTTGCCCTCTAAATCTTCCCGGTAGATGGCCTGGGCCTCAGCCAACAGTTTTTCTTTCACCGCCGCCGGGCTATCCCCGATAGTATCCCCGATACTATCTCCGATACCATCCCCGATAGAATGAGGCAAAACCCTCAGCATCCGGTCAACGGCCCACTGCAAATTCACCGCCGTCGGTCTGGTCGCCACTAAATCCCCGGCAATTCGCTCCACCCCGGCGATAAATTCCCGGCCATCATCCGTTTGCAGGGCTGCCGCCCCCAGAACCAGCCCGTAAGCGGCAGCGGCGCCGATAGCCGGCGCGCCGCGCACGCTAAGGCGGCGAATAGCTTGGCACACGGTATTGTAATCACGGCATTTAATATACTCGATCTGATCAGGCAAGAGGGTCTGATCCAAAATTTCCAGGCAGCCGTCCGCCCAATGCATTGTCTCCCAAGTTTGCATCTGCCGGCATCAATCCCTTCCAATGGTACAACTAGAGCCCATTTATAGCATGACGTATAACTTTACCTAGTATTCGCGATTTTTCCAGGCAATCCTTTTCGGCGGCAATTTACGCAGCCGTTTATTGATTGCCTCTGTAGGATTAAATGTAGAGGATTAAATGTAGGATTAAAATTTACCTGGCCGGCAGGTAATTCATTTTTCCACATGAATAAATAGATGCATATAAATAAAAAGGGGGGGTTGTATTTTGTGCCGTAAGATTGTACCGGTAATGGTTTGCCTGGCTTTGCTATTTTTCTTGGCCACAGCGGCCCAGGCAAGCACGCAAGTCATTGTTGACGGCAAATCTCTGTCTTTTGATACACAGCCGGTGGTGGAAAACGGGAGAATGCTGGTACCGTTGCGCTCAATATTTGAAGCCCTTAATGCTAAAGTTAATTGGGATAACAACAGCCAAACAATTACCGCTACAAAAGATGATACTAATATTAAACTGATCATCGGCGGCCAGGCCTATAAAAATGATCAGGCGGTAACTTTAGACGTTCCGGCTAAATTAGTCAGTGGCAGGACTTTAGTTCCTTTGCGGTTTGTCTCCGAAGCGCTAGGCGCGCATGTAAACTGGGAGAACGGCGTAGTAACCATAACCTCGGCTGATGCACCTGCGATTACATCAACTGCCAATAGTACCGCCAGCACTGATTATAATGGTCAGTCTGCTTATCAATTGTATATTAAAGCAAAAAAAGATTTTCACAACGCCCAATCACTTTCCGTAGAGCAAAACATAAATATTGATCTAAATTTAGACGGGATGAAATTTCCAATAAGCATAAGGTATATTATAAAGCAGGTTAATCTTAGCCCAAATAACATCCAGATGACCACAGAAAGGACTATGCAGTGGTTGGGCGAAAACGAAAAGGCAAAAACTTATTATAAAGACGGCTATTATTACCTGGATAGACCACCCCAAAAGATAAAGATGGCCATCAGCCCGGAGGAATTTAGCGTGAAAACGCCAGCCTTGGGTAAACCACTAAAAAAGGGCAGACTACCCCCTTGTCCGAGAAAGCAAATTTTTAAGCCGAGTTTGCTAAAGGAAG
>WQUS01000088.1 GCA_009781965.1 Bacillota bacterium
GGATGAAATAGAAATGCTGAAACCATACGGACACGGCAACCCTTGCCCGGTGCTGGCCGTCTCCGACGCCAGACTGCTGCAATGCCGGGGCGTGGGCAAGAATGAGGCCCATTTAAGAATTACAGTTGGTGAAAATGAGGCCAATCTTAACGGCATTGGTTTTAATCTGGGCAAGTATGCGGATGAACTGGCCGCCACCCGGGAGGTCAGCCTTGCTTTTACCCCTACGATCAACGAATGGCAAGGCCGCAGCTACCTGCAGCTCAAAGTTAACGATTTGCAAGGTGAAACCAGATTTCAGAACCAGGAACAAAATCCGGGCGAGGAAAATTATTTTCCCGGCGCCGGTGAACTGGTCTTTTTTCCAGAGACGATGCTGGCCAGGCTGCGTGATTACCTGTTGCGCGCTCATCATGCCCTGCCGGGCGCCCTGAGTCTGTTCAAGGCGGCGGGAACAAACGCTTTAAGCAGTCAATCTCTTCCTGCTTCCGTCACTGGTCTGGAACCGGAACCTGTCTCGCTGCATAAGCTGGAACCCGGGGAAAATATGCTTCTATTGCTGGTTAACAGTGCCCGGCATACCGTGCAGTTGGCCAGGTATTTTGCCCGGCGCCCCGGGTTTGGCGGATCTGTATCCTACCTGAACGGTTTTATGGACCAGGATCATCTGCGGCGGGAACAGCATAAGATAACTAACGGCGCCGCCAAAGTGCTGATTTCTACCTATGCCTGCCAAAGGAACTTAATGGAATTAACAACCGGCCGGCCCGGCCTTGCTGTGGAGCGGATTATTTTGGTCCGGCCTCCGGCGTTCCGGGAAGACTGGCAGTCCATTGCCGCCGGAGCTAATGTTGGCGGGTCAGTGCTTGTACAGGCCGCCTATCGTCCGGACGACTGGCAAAAAAGTCAGCTTCCTTATATTGATGAACTGGCCCCGGAAAGGGAAATACTGGCTGACTTTTATAAAATATTGCGCTCACTGGCGCCGGAAGGCGCCGCCGTCTGCCCGGTTGATCGGATGTTGACCCTGATGGGCCGTTTGGGGCGCGATGTGGCGTCAATAATGCTGGCGGCGGTAGCCGCGGCGATTTTTAAAGACCTGGGCTTATTGCAATATGACTGGGAAGAGGATATGCTTAAGTATAAACTTTTGCCTGGCGACGGGCGGAGAAGGGAATTAAATGAGTCAGATGCCTTTGTCTGGACGAGAAGAATCAAAGGAGAGTGGCTGGACTGGGTTAGATCAGGCCCGGGATCTTACGGGGCGTGACTATTTGCCTTTGGATGATCTGATCCACAAGGTAGTGCATTATAATCCGGAGGCCGATTTAGACCTGCTCAGGAAGGCTTATCATTTTGCCGATCTGCTGCACGCCGGCCAGAAACGGTTCTCCGGCGATCCATACATTATACATCCTGTGGCAGTGGCTTTGATTCTTGCCGAGCTGGAATTGGATATGGATACCCTGGTGGCCGGCTTGCTGCACGATACGGTGGAAGATACCGGCGTCACCCTGGAAGATCTGCAAGAAAACTTCGGGGTGGACATAGCCCTGCTGGTGGATGGCGTAACCAAGCTGAACCGCTTGCAATTTCAGTCCAAAATGGAGCGGCAGGCGGAAAACCTGCGCAAAATGTTCCTGGCGATGGCCAAAGATATTCGGGTGGTGTTGATTAAGCTGGCCGATCGGCTGCATAACATGCGTACTCTGCAGTATCATCAGCCCCGCAAGCAACAGGAAATAGCCCTGGAGACCGTGGAAATATTCGCCCCTTTGGCTCACCGGCTGGGTATTTACCGGCTGAAATGGGAAATGGAAGACCTGGCTTTCCGCTATCTCAATCCGGAAAAGTTTGCCGAATTGTCGGATCTGGTGGCCAAAACCAGGGATAAAAGGGAAGAATATATCCGTAACACTATTGTCATACTGAGAGAAAAATTAGCCGAAGTAAAAATTTACACTGAAATCCAGGGCCGTCCCAAACATCTGTACAGCATTTATCAAAAAATGCAGCAACAACAGCTTGATTTTCATGAAATCTATGATGTCATGGCGGTCAGAGTGCTGGTCAATACGGTCCGGGACTGCTATGCCGTGCTGGGTATCGTTCATACCATCTGGGTGCCGCTGCCCGGCCGCTTTAAAGACTATATTGCCATGCCTAAATCCAACCTGTATCAATCACTGCACACGACGGTGATCGGACCTCAGGGCGATCCCCTGGAAATCCAAATCAGAACCAGGGAAATGCACCGGACCTCGGAATACGGTATTGCCGCCCACTGGCGCTATAAAGAAGGCGGCCGGGTAGGCGAGAGCGACCGCAAACTGAATTGGCTCAGGCAATTACTGGACTGGCAGAAGGAAGTTAAAGACGCCGGCGAGTTCATGGAAACACTGAAAATAGATATTTTCTCCGATGTGGTGTTTGTGTTCACCCCCAAGGGTGATGTGATTGAGTTGCCTGCCGGTTCAAGGCCTTTGGATTTTGCCTACCGGGTGCATACCCAGGTGGGTCATAAATGTGTCGGGGCCAAAGTAAACGGGAAAATCGTCACTTTGGACTATGGGCTGAAAAACGGCGATATTGTGGAGGTGTTGACCTCCAAACAAAGCCGCGGGCCAAGCTACGACTGGCTGAAAATTGTTAAAACCCCCCAGGCCAAAAACAGAATCCGCCAGTGGTTTAAAAAAGAACATCGGGATGAAAACATTATCCGGGGCCGGGAAGCGCTGGAGCGGGAAATCAAGAAACAGGCCCTGGAGCCGGAGATTATTAAAAGCGACCGGCTGTTGGAGTACGGCCGTAAAATGAATCTGGCCGGTTTGGATGATATTTGCGCCGCTGTTGGCAACGGCGATGTGGCTGCTTCCAACCTGGTGAACAAACTGCGGGAAGAACTGTCCCGGGAAGCCAGGAAAGGGCTGGCTGAGGAACGGTTGCAGGATATGCTGCAGGAGACCAGGGTTAAACCGTCCTGGGGCAAGCCCACCCAGGGGATTAGGGTGCGGGGGGTTGATAACCTGCTGATTAAACTGTCCCACTGCTGCAATCCGGTGCCCGGGGATGAAATAGTGGGGTATGTGACCAGGGGTAGGGGTGTGTCTATCCACCGTGAGGACTGCCATAATGTAGGCGCGTTGCTTAACGACCCGGACCGGTTGGTGGAAGTGGCCTGGGACAAGGACTTTCATTCACCGTTCCAGGTGAAGCTGGAAATCGAGTCGGTAGACCGGGCCGGTTTATTAAACGATGTGATGGCTATTCTGACCGAACTGAAATTGAGCTCTCCTTGGGTCAGCGCCCGGGGCCGCAAGGATCATTCCGCGGTAGTGGATATAACCCTGGAGGTTAAGGATATGGATTATCTGGATTACCTGATTAGCAGGCTGAGCCGGGTTAAAGATGTTTATAACGTGCGGCGAACCGGCGCCGGCAGCAATAACAACAAGTAGTGTTCTATTAGGGAAAATAATAAGCTAAGGGAGGTAAAATATATGTTTTTTGAAGGCTTTAGCGTCGGCCCCATCGAGTCCAATTGCTACATAGTCGGTGACGAACAAACCAAAGAAGTGGCGGTGATCGATCCCGGCGCGGAAGGCGCCCGCATTGTTGAACGGCTGAAACAAAAAGGACTGCAGTGTAAATATATTATTCTTACCCACGGCCATGTGGATCATATCGGCGGACTTAACGCAGTGCAAAAGGCCACCGGGGCCGAAGTGTTGATCCATAAAGCCGACGCCGATATGTTGGTGAACCCGTCCCAAAATCTGTCCATGTTTATGGGTGAGAATGTCAAGTTAAAGGAAGCCGACCGGCTGCTTGAAGACGGCGATACCATTCAAATCGGCAGTGTAACCGTTGAAGTAATCCACACGCCGGGACACACCCTGGGCGGCATTTGCCTCAAGCTGGACGACAAAAACATTATTACCGGGGATACCCTGTTTGCCGGCTCCGTAGGGCGCTCAGATTTTCCCGGCGGCAGTCATGAACAGCTGATTAACTCCATTAAAACCAGGCTGATGCATTTTCCGGACGACGCCAGGGTTTACCCGGGACATGGCCCGTCTTCCACCATTGGCTCCGAGAAAAGACACAATCCATTCCTGATTTATTAAAGAAGTTACTGAACAGTACAATCAGTGTTCGTGGGGCTTGCAGCTATCGCACCCACACCCGGGCGAGTGACTTTTCCGGATGGCAAACTGATCTTTTCTGGTATGGCCGGCGCCTTCCAGGGCGTCGACCACCTGTTGTTTGATGGCGTCCAGATACTGGCGGCGTAATTTTTGTTGCTCTTCCTTTTCTTCAGGTGATAAGCCTTCATAACGCTGTTTGCGGGCCAGGTAGTTAATCCTCTGCACCAGTTCCATAGTAATCACTGTTTTTTCACCTCGTTAAATAAAATGAGTAAAAAAAGTGCGAAAGTGAGCAAAATAAGTTTAATTACATTATAATTATAGCATAACTATAATGTAATTAGATCAAGCAACTATTGTGGAGTGCAGGACACAGACAGGCCTGTTGAAACAGTTAAAACACTTATAATGCAGTTTAATTCTTAAATAATGCATCATACCCGGCGTTTATTGCCGCCGCACTATAATCCGCATCATAATCATAATATAGATGAAATACCTTGCAGTAGTATTCTAAGGGGGTTTTGCTCATGCCAAAAAACGCTAAAACCATTGGGGATTATATGGTGCCTTTTGAAGATTATCAACGGGTTACTTATGATACCACTTTGCACGAAGCATTAAACATTATCGCCAAAGAACACGATGAAAAAGGTTACCAATGGGTGATTGTGCTGAATGAAAACAATGAAATTGACGGATTTCTTACCTTGCGCAATATTTTTGAAGCGGTCAGCAATCTGGCCTTGAGTGCCAGCGGGATGTTCAGTATTCTTACTAATTTGAGCCGGGATGATATGTTTTACCTGGAAGGAGTGCAATTGATTAAAGATACCCCTTTAAAGAAAGCGGTGATGTCGCTGAACAATAAGATTTCGGTTCATGTTGACGACGCGCCGGGGATTGCCGCCGTGCTAATGCTAAGGCATCATATTACCATCATTCCAATCCGGGACAACCAGGATAAGATTATCGGCATGGTCAGGCCTATTGATTTGTTGCCCTATATTCAGGAATTATTTGATCACGCGCCGGTAAAATAAAATGAAACACCATAATAAATTCTTGAGGATAATAAAACAATAGTGGCGCTTTCGGGGGCCATTATTGTTTTTATTGTGTTGACAAATAGGCTAAGATTACATAAAATTGGGTTCGAGTATAAACGCAGGCGTGCGAAGTCTGCTCTCCCGTACCAGATCAAGGTGGCGGGAGTTTTCTGTTGCGAAGAGGAGAAATGGGGGAAACTGTTAGATGCTTACGACACGGCCCCGCGGCACGGCGGATATTCTGCCCGGCCAGGTGGAAAAGTGGCGCTTACTTGAAGCTATGGCGGCCAAGGTAGCCATGGAATATGGCTATCGGGAAGTGCGCACGCCGATTTTTGAACATACCGAGTTGTTTATCCGTGGTGTGGGCGAGGATACCGATGTAGTGGAAAAAGAGATGTATACCTTTCAAGACCGCGGTGAACGCAGCGTCAGCATTACCCTGCGGCCTGAAAATACTGCCGCCGTGGTGCGCGCTTACCTGGAGAACAGCCTGTATGCCGGTCCGCAGCCGGTAAAACTTTATTATATCGGGCCCATGTTCCGCCACGATCGTCCCCAAGCCGGCCGTTTCCGCCAATTCCATCAGTTTGGGGTGGAGTTGTTCGGTACCAATCATCCGGCCTCCGACGCCGAGGTCATGGCGATGGCCATGGATTTTTGCCGCCGTCTGGGTCTCACCGATTTGGAACTGCATGTAAACAGCGTAGGCTGCCCCAAATGCCGGCCCCTGATGCGGGAGAGCCTGCTCAATTTTTTTGCGCCCTTTCATGACGAACTGTGTCCCAATTGCCGGAACAGATACCGGAAAAATCCCCTGCGGCTGCTGGACTGCAAGACCGAACGGTGCGCTGAAATTTCCGTTGGCGCTCCCACCACGGTGGACTGTTTGTGCGAGGACTGCCGGGCCCATTTTGAACTGGTGCTGCTTTATCTGGACGACTTGGGGATAGCATATAAATTGAACAGCCGTTTAGTCAGAGGTTTGGATTATTATACCCATACCGCCTTTGAAATCATGGCTTCCGGTATCGGCGCCCAAAGTTCCGTTGGCGCCGGCGGCAGGTATAACGGTCTGGTTGACGCCGTAGGGGGCGCGCCGACGCCGGGGATTGGATTTGCCCTGGGTCTGGAGAGGATTATGCTTTCCCTGGAACAAAGAGGCTTCGACCCCGGGTTCAAACCAATCCCGGCGGTTTTTTTGGCTGTTACCGGCGCTCAGTCCTTTCGGGAAGCCTTTAAGTTACTGGCCTTAATCCGCGCCGCCGGTTTGTCGGCAGATTTGGATTACCTAGGCCGCAGTTTGAAGGCGCAAATGAAATATGCCGGGAAACTGGGTGTCCGCTACACGGTGATCATCGGCGAGGAAGAGCTGCGGCAAGGCAGGGTTGTGCTGCGGGATATGGCCGCCGGCGCCCAGCAAGAGGTACCCTTAACCGATCTAGTCTCCGAGCTAATCCGGGGACTGAGTGCTAAAGAAAGACAGGAGGATTAATCAGATGTCCGAA
>WQUS01000089.1 GCA_009781965.1 Bacillota bacterium
GGCAACGGCCAGGTTTTTGGTAAAGTGGTGGATAATTTGCAGCCGGTATTGATCTATATCCGCTGGCAGAACTCTGACGCTAAAGCTGCCGGAACTTTCCGGACCGGCGGACAGGCATACTTGCTTTATCAAGGCCGGGAACTGCCGGCCCGGATTAGGGAGGCTATAACCACAAACGGCGAAAGTGATTTGTTGTTGGAACTGTCAGAATACCCTGATGATTTTATTCACCGGCGCGATATCGAACTTCAGTTGGTGATTCGCAGATTAACCGGCTGGCTGGTGCCCAAGGATGCAGTGGTCTTTAAAGACGGCCGACCCGGGCTTTATGTAATTTTAAAACAGCAGGTCAGCTGGCTGCCGGTGACGGTAACCGATCGGATGGGCGACACAGTGTCTGTAACCGGCGACGGTTTAAATGATCAGCTGCGTTATATCAGCAACCCGGACCGAGTTAATGAAGGAACCCGGTTGACTGGCGGAGGTTAAATTATTGAGCGTAAGCGAAAATTTACGCCAGGTGCAAGACCGGGTGGCAGCTGCTGCCCGCAGGGCCGGTTTGCATTCTGAGCGGGTGAAAATTATTGCCGTGACTAAGGGTGTGCCGGCGGAACGGATCAAGGAAGCGCTGGACGCAGGCATTGGGGACTTGGGTGAGAACCGGGTGCAGGAACTGACGGAAAAAATTGCCCAATTGCCGTCTCAAACATGCTGGCATTTCATTGGCCATTTGCAGACCAACAAGGTCAAGAGCTTAGTGGGCCGGATAGCGCTGCTGCATTCCCTGGACCGCTGGGAACTGGCCTTGGAGCTGGAGCGCCGGGCCGGCGAGCAGGGGTTGACCGTGCCGGTGTTAATTCAGGTGAACGTATCCGGCGAAAGGACCAAATTTGGGATTAATCCCAGTGAATTAATAGATTTTTTGGTAGATTTGCAGGAATTGCACCATGTTAAAGCGAAGGGGTTAATGACTATTGCTCCCTATGTGAGCGATCCGGAGCAGGCGAGACCGTTTTTCCGGACATTGCGCCTGCTGGCCCGGCGAGCTAATGAGAAATTACCGGGCGACAGCTTACCATTGCTTTCCATGGGGATGACTAACGATTTTGAAGTGGCGGTTGAAGAAGGAGCTAATTTGATTCGCCTGGGTACGGCGTTATTCGGCGCCCGGGTGCATTTAAAACAGTAAAAAGGAGTGGGCTGCATGGCAAAATTTGTGGATAAGATGTTAAACTTCATCGGTTTTGAAGATGAGCCGCTGGATGTGGATAATGAGCGGGATGAGCTCCAGGTTGAAGAGGAGCGGAGTCAGGTCAAGTCCAAGAAAAACCGCGGCCAGGTAGTGAGTCTGCATGCGCAGCGTCAAGTGCGGGTGATGGTTATCGAGCCGGCTTCCTTTGACAGCGTTCAGGCCATTGCGGACAATCTTAAAAACCGGCGGCCGGTAATTATCAACCTGGAGCATGCCGAACTGGAACTGGCCAAGCGGGTGGTGGATTTTGTCATGGGCGTTACCTACGCCTTAAATGGCAGCATCCAAAAGGTAGGCCGGGGTATATTTTTATCTGTACCAAGCAATATTGAAATTGAGGGCGATGTGGGAGAAGATCTCGGCGAAAAGGGATTCTTTACCTGGCTGAAATCATAACCGGCAGGCTGGGTGCAGATAACCATTACTGCTTTCGCATTGAGCGGCAAGCCAAACTGTTAACCGTGCGCTCATGCCCGCCGAGAAATCGCTTTCGGTTAACGGTTGTGCGTATTGGGCTTCGATGATCAGCAAACACTGAACGGTAACCGATAACCGGGAAGGATGTTTTGTTCAATGCCGCTAAACAATAAAAAAATCGGCATTATTGGTGGCGGCGCTATGGCTGAAGCCATCATTGCCGGCGTTATTAAGGCTGGTCTGGCGGCGCCGGAACAGTTTATGGTCAGCGATTTAAGCGCCGGACGCAGGGAACATTTAAGTAATGCCTATCATATTGCCACCAGCGGAGACAATTTGGCGCCGGTGGCTCATGGCGATTTGATTATCCTGGCTGTGAAGCCCTATGTGATGGGTGATGTGCTTGTTCAAGCAGGCAAGCGGATCAGCGGGCAAACGGTAATCTCCATCGCGGCCGGTATAACGACCGGATTTATTGAGCGGCTGCTGCCAGACAAAGTGCCGGTTATTAGGGTGATGCCCAATACCCCTTTGCTGGTGGGCGCCGGCGCTACCGCGGTATGTTGCGGCCGGTGGGCCTCCGACGCTCATCGGCAAATGGCTCTGACCCTGTTCGGATCGTTGGGTTTGGCGGTTCCGACGCCGGAAAATCTGATGGACGCGGTAACCGGTCTTAGCGGCAGCGGTCCGGCCTATATGTATGTTATTGCCGAGGCCATGGCTGACGCCGGAGTACGGGCCGGGTTACCCAGGGAAACTGCGGCCGCGCTGGCGGCTCAAACCATGCTGGGGGCTGCCCGGATGTTGCTGGAAACAGGCAGCCATCCCGCCGTGTTAAAAGACATGGTGACCACTCCCGGGGGCACCACCATTGAAGGTCTTAACGCCTTGGAAGAAGGAGGCCTGCGGGCTGTAGTCGGCAAGGCCGTGCTTAGCGCTGCCAGGCGTTCCAAACAAATGTCCGAAGAAAAATAATGAGCTTGAGGTAAACCGACGAGGTGAACTTATGTCCATCAGTCCGGCCGACGTAGTTTATTATGCCATTCAAGTATACATTTATATTATTATTATCCGTATTATACTATCCCTGGTCAGGTTTAACCCTTTTCAGCCGGGATTGCGGTTTATTTTCGAGATAACCGAACCGGTACTCAGATTTTTCCGGCGTTATATTCCACCGATGGGCATGTTTGATTTTTCGCCCGTAGCCGCGATTTTGTTTTTGGAAATCATTCAAATGCTGCTGCGGCAATATTGGCATTAGAAACATTGAACAAACACTGAAAAGTAACGGTTTTTGAGGTTCCGCTTTTAAGATTCGGAGGTGGTTCGGTGCTTACTCCCTTGGACGGCCGGAACAAAGAGTTCAATCGTTCCGTCCGCGGTTATAGCATCAGAGAGGTGGATCAGTTTCTGGAGGAACTGGTGCACGATTACGAAACCCTGTACCTGGAAAACCAACTGCTGAAGGAAAAACTGGAAGCCAGCGAGGCAGCTAAGATTCGTTACCAGGACATGGAGGCGGCGATTAAAGACGCCATTATTGTGGCGCAAAAAAATGGCGAAGACATGAAAAACAAGGCGCAAAATGAGGCTGATGCAGTATTGAAGGAAGCCCGGGCGCAGGCGGGGAAAATTGTTTCCGAGGCCGGTGAGAAGGCGACCCGCATTAAGGATGAAACCAGGGAACAATTACGGGTACAGGTGGCGGAAACGGAAGAACGAATCAAGGCCACTTTGGAAAAATACCGGTCGCTGGAAACCCAGGCCCAGGTCTTCAGGCATAAATTCCAGGCTTTCCTGGAAGCCCAGATGAAATTGATGGGGAATCATGATGAAGAGGCCCGGGCGGCAATGGTCGGCGCCGGGCTTGGGGTGACCCAGGCTGCCGCCAGTCTGGTGGACGAAGCGGAGCAGCCAGACGGGCAGCCTCTCCAGGCGGCTCAGCCCGACCGGGCCCCTGAAAAGCCGGAGAATTCCGGCGCTTAGCGGTGCTGGATATCCGCGAAGACGCCGGCGGGGTGTTGCTCATGGTGCGGGTACAGCCCCGGGCGGCTAAAAATCAGTTGGCCGGCGAGTTGAATGGGGCCCTTAAAATCCGGTTAGCCGCTCCCCCCGTGGACGGCGCGGCCAACCGGTGCTGCTGTGAATTCCTGGCTTCCCTGTTGGGAGTGGCTAAAACCAGGGTCAATATAGCCCACGGTCACGCCGGACGCAACAAGACTGTCCGGGTGGGAGGCATTACTGCCGCTCAGGTCAGGGACCGGCTTAATATTGACTTTGGGTGAATTATTAATTATTATAGAGCATAATACATTAATAATCCGTCCTATTATGGGGCGGTTTTATTATTATTTTAACTATTGAGGTGTATTCACATGGACTATGGTAAGACTTTAAACCTGCCCCAAACCGAATTTCCCATGCGGGGCAATTTGCCTCAGCGCGAGCCGGAAATTCTGCAAACCTGGGAAGCAATGGACATATATAAGTTGGTGCAGCAAAAAAACAGCGGCCGGCCCAAGTTTATCCTGCATGATGGTCCGCCTTACGCCAATGGCTGCATTCATCTGGGCCACACCCTGAACAAGGTGCTGAAGGACATCGTGGTCAAATATCATTCCATGGCCGGCTTTGACGCGCCTTATGTACCCGGTTGGGACACCCATGGTCTGCCCATTGAGCAGCAGGCGATTAAAAACCTGGGTCTGAACCGGCACAAAATTGACACTGTCGAATTCAGAAACAAGTGCAAAGAATACGCCTTAAAGTATGTGGATATCCAGCGGGAAGAATTTAAACGGCTGGGTGTGCGCGGCGATTGGGAGCACCCTTACCTGACCTTGATGCCCCACTTTGAAGCCAGGCAAATCGGAGTTTTTGGCGAGATGGCCAAAGCCGGTTACATTTACAAAGGGCTCAAGCCGGTTTACTGGTGCTCCTCTTGCGAAACCGCCCTGGCCGAAGCGGAAGTGGAATATGCCGACAAGAAGTCCCCTTCCATATATGTTAAGTTTCCCGTCCGGGATGGCAAAGGCTTGCTGCCTGAAGAAAATACCTTTGTGGTGATCTGGACCACTACCCCTTGGACCTTAGTGGCCAACATGGCCATCTGCCTGCGTCCCGAATTTGATTACCTGTTGCTGGAGAGCGGCGGGGAAAAACTGCTGGTTGCCAAAGAACTAAAAGACTCCTTCCTGCGGGAAACCGGCCTGGAGGACGGTCCGGTGCGGCGGGAATACAAAGGCGCCGAGCTGGAGGGCATTTTGTGCGCCCATCCTTTTGCGGAACGCCAATCACCCTTGATTTTGGGTGATCACGTTACTTTGGAGGCCGGCACCGGCTGCGTGCATACTGCGCCGGGGCACGGTCATGAAGATTACCTGGTGGGCCTGAAATACAATTTGGCCATCATGTCCCCCGTGGACGGCCGCGGTAAATTTACCGCCGAGGGCGGCCAGTTTGCCGGGCTGGCTTACCAGGAGGCCAATGGGGCGATTCTGGAAACTTTGGGGCAAACCGGCGCCTTAGTGAAAGCTTTGACCGTCAGGCACCAGTATCCTCACTGCTGGCGCTGCAAGCAGCCGGTATTTTTCCGGGCCACCGAGCAGTGGTTTGCCTCTATTGACGGCTTTCGTCAGGCGGCCTTGAACGCCATCGAACAGGTGCGCTGGATCCCTGCCTGGGGCCGGGACCGCATCCACAACATGGTGGCCAACCGGGGCGACTGGTGCGTTTCCCGCCAGCGGACCTGGGGGGTGCCGATTCCGATATTCTACTGCGCTGCCTGCGGTAAGCCGGTGATTAACGATCAAACGATCACCCATTTACAAGAGCTCTTCCGGGCCCAGGGCGCCGACGTATGGTTCGGCCGGGAGGCCGAAGGGCTTACGCCTCCGGGACTGGTCTGTCCGGAATGCGGCGGAACCAAGTTCAGCAAAGAAACAGATACCATGGACGTGTGGTTCGACAGCGGCTCCAGTCACCTGGCGGTGCTGGACGAGCCGGACATCTGGCCCGAGCTGAGCCGGCCCGCCGATTTATACCTGGAAGGCAGCGACCAGCACCGGGGCTGGTTCAACTCATCCCTGAACACTTCGGTAGCCGTCTGCGGCGGGGCCCCTTACCGGGCGGTGCTGACCCACGGTTTTCTGGTGGATGAAAACGGCCGCAAAATGAGTAAATCCCTGGGCAACGTAGTGGACCCGCTGAAAGTGATTGAACAAATGGGGGCCGATATTCTGCGGCTGTGGGTTTCTTCCGCCGATTACCGGGGTGATCTGGCGGTATCCCAGAACATTTTGAAGCAGATGACCGAAGCTTACCGGAAAATCAGAAACACCTGCCGCTTCATGCTGGGCAATATCTACGATTTTGCGCCCGGCCGGGACTTTGTTCCTTACGGGCAAATGCCCGAGCTTGATCGGTGGGCGCTGTTAAAACTACACCGGCTGATGCAGCGGGTGGACAAAGGCTATCGCGATTACGAGTATCATACAGTCTATCACGCCATCCACCACTTCTGCACGGTGGACATGAGCGCCCAGTACCTGGACATCATCAAAGACCGGCTATACTGTGAAGCGACCGCTTCACCGGCCAGGCGCAGCGCCCAAACGGTGATGTATGAGGGGCTGCATGTGCTGGTTAGACTGTTAACGCCTATTTTAACTTTTACCGCGGAAGAAATCTGGCGTCATCTGCCCAAGACCGCGGACGCGCCGGAAAGCGTCCAGTTAACCGATATGCCTTTGGCCGATGAGGGATACCTGGACCCGGCCCTGGAGGAAAAATGGGGCCGGCTGATGAAAGTCCGCGGCGTGGCGACCAGGGCTTTGGAGAAGGCCAGGCAGGAAAAAGTGATTGGCAACTCCCTGGAAGCCAGGGTGACTCTCTATGTTGATCAAGAAACCGCCGCTTTTTTGCAGCCTCTGACCGCCGATTTGCCGGTGCTGTTGATTGTTTCCGGGGCGGCCCTTCAGCCGCTGGCGGAAAAGACAGCCGCTTCTTTCGAGGCGGAAGATGT
>WQUS01000090.1 GCA_009781965.1 Bacillota bacterium
TAACGATTGTGGGCGGATTGGAAAGCACAACCGGTCTCATATTAGGCTGTTTTATTCTTGGCTTTGCCCGGATTATCACTGGCACCTTTCTTGGCCCGCAATGGATGGAGGTTGTTTACCTGGCAGCAATAGTTTTAGTTTTGGCCGTTAAACCTTCGGGATTATGTGGCAAATCCAAGGAGTTGGAGGAAAGAGTCTAATGACGAAAACAGGCTATCGAAAAGAAAGAATCGACCGTGGTATCAAGGTAAGAACCGATGACATTTTTGCCATTGGCTCATTCAAAGAAATTTCCTATGTTGCAATGCCTCGTTTTCTGGTGATCCTTTTGCTGATTATTTTCCCATTGTTGAGCAGCGTAACAGGAATCTACTGGCAAAATGTAATGCTGATTACCTGTACCATTGCTTTGCTTGCCATCAGCTGGGATATGCTGGCTTCGGTCGGACTGCTTTCGCTGGGACAGGCAATGTTTTTTGGCGCCGGCGCTTATGTCACCGGTTATTTAAATCACAACCTGGGCTTGTCTCCTTTGTTGTCCATTCCCCTGGCCACAGTGTTAGGCGCACTGCTATGCACCTTGTTGTTATTTCCCATCATGCGCCTGAGGGGTATTTATTTTGGACTGATTACCTTTGCCATACCCCTGTTGATGACCAGGATTATTGAAGCCACCAAAATACTAGGCGGTACGGAAGGTCTCAGCGGTCTGACTCCACTCCCCGGATTAACACTGGAACTCTATATTATTATCGCTGTTACTTTAATTTGCGTGTTCGGGTTCAGAAGAATGTTTGATACAGATTACGGACTGGTGCTTAAAGCCATCCGCAACAATGACCGGGCCGTTATCGCCGGAGGGATTGATATCCAGTGGTATAAAACCCAGGCCGTATTTGTCGCCGCCTTGCCGGCAACGTTCGCGGGAGCTTTTTTGACCCATCACTATCAGATCGTGGGTATGCCGGCTTTTGCGCTGGAATATTCAATTCTGCCTCTTACCGCCGTTATTATCGGCGGGGCCAGGTCCTTTAGCGGCGCCATGCTGGGGGCGTTTATTCTGGTGCCGATTTCAGAGTTACTCCGCGCTTTCAGTACTTTGCGCATTGTGGTATACTGTCTGGTACTGCTGGTATTTGCCATTGGTTTACCCGAGGGCATTTTTAATTTTGTGCAACGCAAGTATCACCAGATTGAAAGATTGGTACCAATGGGGGAGGTTAAAAAATGAGTCAGCAACCAATCTTTGCCATATCCGATTTGACTAAAAACTTTGGCGGGATCGTGGCCGTGGATCAGGTGAGCTTCACCCTGGAAAAAGGGGAAGCCCTCGGTGTGATCGGACCCAACGGTTCCGGCAAGAGCACCCTAATCAACTTAATTACCGGATTTATTAAGCCCTCCTCCGGACAGATTCTATACCAAGGTAAAAACATAACCGGCTGGCCTCCCCATAAAATAGTCACTATGGGCATTGCCCGCAGTTTTCAAATGGCCAAACCATTTTATGACATTCCGGTTTATAAAAATTTGATTATCCCCTTGTTTTCTAACAGAGCCAGAAAGCTTAAGGGCGGCGGCTACGGGGACCGGAGTGAAGTAGCCATTCACCTACTGGAAGACGTCGGGTTTGAAAGAGACTCGCAAGTGCCTTATAAAGAAGCCGGTTCGCTTCCACACGGCTACTTGAAACGTCTGGAGTTGGCCCGTTGTCTGTCCCTGGAACCGGATGTCATTATCCTCGACGAACTCTTTTCCGGCATGAGCATGTCGGAAATAGCCAGTATTCTGCCCCTCCTTGACCGCATTAAAGAGGAAGGCACAACGTTAATCATGGTTGAGCACAGGCTAAGAGAGTTGTTTAAAGTAGCCGATAAGGCTATTGTGCTAAACTTCGGTAAAAAAATTGCCGAGGGAACGCCCGCTGAAGTAGTGGAAAATGAAGAGGTTAAGACAGCATACCTTGGAAGCGAGGTTGTAGTCAGTGCTTAAAGTCGATAATTTAACAGTCTTTTTTGAAAATGCCATCGCTATTAACGATCTGAGCCTGTCGATAAACGAAGGGGAAATAGTGGGCGTATTCGGTTCCAACAGCGCCGGTAAAACCACTTTAATGAATACCATCGCCGGACTGACTCTCCACCTTAAACGCCGTGAACAGAGAAAAGGCGGCACTAGAATTACCATTACAGGAGCAGTAAATTTTTTGGGTGAGGAAATGAACAATACCAAGCCCAGCTATCGGGTTAAAAAGGGCATCGTGCTGTGCCGGGAAAGACACCCGGTGTTAAAGGATTGCACCGTGGCAGAAAACTTGAGGTTGGGCGGTTATTTACGCCGGGACAATATAACCGATACTATTAATTTTGTTTATGAGTTGTTTCCAAATTTAAAACGGTTAAGCGGGAAAAAAGCAGGTATGCTCAGCGGCGGCGAGCAAGAAATGCTAATTATCGGGATGGCTTTAGTGGCGCGACCCAAATTAATACTCATGGATGAACCGCTGCTTGGTCTCAGTCCTTTAATGCAGGACGAAGTAGTGCGGGCGGTCAAAGAAATCCGCAAAACGGGGGTTACCATCCTGCTTACAGAACAATACGCCAGACCGATTATGCCCATCATCGACCGGGGCTACATCATTGAAAACGGCACGCAAATAGTTAGCGGCACCGCTGAGGAGCTGATCAACAATCCGGAGGTTAAATCTGCTTACTTTGGCATCTAACAGCCCCGATTCAGGATGTTTTCCTACTTATGAAAGGAGGTTCCGGCTTTGGCCGAACAAACCGGTTTCATTTATGAAGCATTCAACGAAACAGTACAGAAAAACAGTGCCAAACCAGCGTTAATATACTTAGGAAAGACTTTTACTTATGGACAACTGCAAAAATTGGTTGACCAGTTAGCCGCGGCTCTTTATAGTCAGGGTATGAGACAACATGATAAAGCAATAATTTATCTGCCCCATGTCCCCCAGTGGATCATGATCTGGATGGCCATGCAAAAGATTGGCGCGGTGCCGGTACCGGTGACACATTTTTACGGACCGCATGATTTAAAGTACCTGGCTAATGATTCAAGTGCGGAAACTATTTTTTGCATGGATACAAACTTCGGCTATGTTAATAAAATTATTTCGGAAACCGGGCTGAAAAGAGTGATTGTCAATACGTTGGTTGATTTTATACCTGCCTGGAAAAAGCTGCTTGGCAGACTATATAATAAAATACCCGAGGGTAAATATACCCTGGAAGGCAATACTTTTACCATTGGCAGTCTATTAAAAAGCAACGGGTCTGCCTTGCCTGCCATTACCAGTAAAGAAGACGATATTGTCGAGATGCTTTATACCGGAGGAACCACCGGATTTCCCAAAGGGGTACCTATATCCGGCGCCCTATTTTTGGAAAGCCTTGATGAACAGAGGAAAGCAAGTGAAAAAGTAATTCCCAGGGGTACCGACGTGGTACTGCAGGGGGCGCCGCTGGTGCACGTTCTTGGTCAAACGGTGGGGTTGGGCGCTCTGATGGCGGGAGACACGGTGATATTGCTGCCCAAAATGAGCCTTGACGCTGTTTTCGACCATATTCAAAGGTATAAAGCATTGTCTTTTTTCGGCACGCCCACACTTTACCGCATGATCCTGGAACATGACCGGTTGGATCAGTATAACCTCAGTTCGCTCAAGTATAATTTCTGCGCCGGGGATGCATTGCCCCAGGAAGTGTCCAACCGGTGGCTGAAAAAATTTGGTACGCCGTTATACCAGGGCTATGGAGCAACGGAAACTTGCGGCGCCATCACCCTGACGCCCGCCGGCGAACCGTTTCCGGAAGGAACCGCCGGTAAAGTAATCAGCACCAAATCGGTTAAACTGATGCATCCGGACACACTGGATGAGGTGCCCCAGTATGAACCGGGCGAGTTATATGTTTCATCCAAACACATGGTTAGAGAATACTGGGAAAAACCTGAGGAAACAGCCGGCCAGTTTGTGCAAATAGGTGAAAGTTTGTGGTACAAAGTAGGCGATATAGTTAGAATTGACAAGGAAGGCTGGCTTTATTTTATGGATCGCTCGGTGGATATTATCAAGCATAAAGGTTACCGGGTGGCTGCTTCAAAAATAGAAGCAGTGCTGCAAGAGCATCCCGCCGTGGTTGCCGCCTGTGCCGTAGGCATACCGGATGACAGGGTGGGCGAAAGGATTAAAGCTTTTGTGGTGGTGAAGAACGATGTAAAAGGCATCAGCGCCCAGGAACTGACCAAATGGTGTCGTGAGCGACTGGCCAATTATGAAATCCCGCAATACATTGAATTTCGTGACATGCTGCCCAAATCAAGGGTTGGCAAAATGTTGCGGCGTGAGATACGCGCTGATGAACGGCGTAAAATCGAAGCCCTGGCAACAACCCAAAAAAATCAATCGCTTTCCGGTTAAACAGTTAATTAATATCATGCATGAGATGTATAAATGCCGTTTGTTTATTATGATATTTATTGATAAAATTTTGAATTCTTTTGAGCCCACCAAGAAAACCACCTTCACGGACAGGTGGTTTTCTTGGTGGGCTCAAAAGGCACTATACACGCAATAATATTTTGGCCTATTTACGATTTTGGATTGGACAGGCTGCCGGAACGCCCAATCCTTTGAGAAGACGCGCCCAGTAATTTACTTGCGCAATGGTTGTGCTAATGACAACAAGTTCTTTCTCATTAAATAAACACCGGAGCTCGTCGGTTACATTGTCGTCAATAACCGGCGGGGTTGCGGTAAGATTTCTAGCGTATGCAAGAGCGGCAGCTTCAAACGGGGAGAATGTCGCATCCGGTAATTTACCGCTGTCCCGCAAAGAGGCAATTTCTTGCTGCGTGATGTTGTGCGTCTCACTGTTAGAGCTATTCATATCGGTGCAAAAAGGGCAGCCGATTTGCAGTGAAATTTGGATCCGAATCAACTTCAAAAGCCGTCCGTCCGCCTTGCCTTCCCCATGGGAGACAAGCGCTTCCAAGATCCCGGAACTCAGCGCCGCTTTCTTATACCATGATAAAATCCGAGGCGCAAGCATTTCCTTGCCCGTAATCCTCTCGGCGAACCATGTACCCAGACGCACCCAAAAGGGCATGTGGTTCGGCGGCTGAACCAACAGTTTCTCAGTCATATACTTCACCTGCCCGATACCAATAAAATACCACTAATTAGTAGTGCAAGCAAGACCTTATACTGAGGTACATAACCTTTTTATTATCTGATAAGCATATTTTTCCAGTTTGGTCCATAAACATTTCTATATCAAGATCAAGTCAAGCAATACCTTAACAGGAGGAACCATTATGAACAGCGTAAGCCGGATCAGGCCCGCTATAGCCGGTCGCGGCTGGAGTGAAATACTGCCGGTACTGCCGCTCCATTTAGAGCAGTTGATCGCCGCCCAACCGAACCATATCCTGGCCCGGCTGGAGGAAATCAGACTAAGGCGGGACAGACCGCTGCTGCTGAGGGCGGGGGGACAAGATTTTTTCCTGCATCCGGACGGGCAAGCCGATGATCTGCCGGACAACCCTTATCTGATCAGCGGGGAAGACCTGGAAAGAGTGATTCAAAATATCAGCGGTTCATCATTCTATGCCTTGGAGGAAGAACTGAGAAACGGATATATCACCCTGCCGGGCGGGCACCGGGTGGGGCTGACCGGTCGGGCGGTGCTGGAAGACGGGCGGGTGAAAACCCTTAAATATCTGTCCGGACTGAATATCCGGGTCAGCCGGGAAGTTAAAGGGGCAGCCGCCGCCCTGCTGCCGCGCCTGCTGGACCAGGTGGCGGGCAATATCCACCATACGGTGCTTTTTTCGCCGCCTTGCTGTGGAAAAACCACACTTTTACGGGATCTGGCGCGGCTGGCCAGCAATGGCGCGCCGCAGCTTAATTACCCGGGCCGGACGGTAGGCCTGGTGGATGAACGGTCCGAGATTGCCGGCTGTTACCGGGGCGTGCCGCAAATGGATGTGGGGGTACGCACCGATGTGCTGGACGGCTGTCCCAAAGCCCAGGGCATGATGATGCTGCTGCGGTCCATGTCGCCGGAGATCATTGTCACCGATGAAATCGGCAAGATGGAGGACGTCTCCGCTTTGGAGGAAGTTTTTAATGCCGGCGTGCGCATTATCGTTACCATTCACGCTTCGTCATTGCGTGAATTAAACAACCGCCCCGCCCTGAAATACCTGTTGCAGTTAAATACCATTCAGCGTTTTGTGCAGTTAGGACGCTCCCAGGGGGCGGGAACGGTGGAAAAGATTATCTATGGTCATGAATCAATACTCCGGAGGTAAACCGGCATGTTCAAGTTAATCGGGGCTATAATACTGCTGGCGGCCAGCGGTTATACCGGCTGGTCCATAGCCAGAAGATACGCCCGCCGGCCGGTGGAACTGAGACAGTTTATCACCGCGCTGCAAATGCTGGAAACGGAAATTATCTATGCCGCCACCCCCCTGCCCGATGCATTGGCCGGGATCGCCGAGCGAGTGGAAACCGGGGTAGCCTCATTTTTTAACTATGCGGCGCAAGAACTGAAAACCGCCCGGGGGACCTCGGCCAGGGAAGCCTGGCGCGCGGCGCTGGGCACATATCAGACTTTCAGCAGCCTTGACCGGGGCGATCTGGGGATTTTAAACAGCCTGGGT
>WQUS01000091.1 GCA_009781965.1 Bacillota bacterium
CGGCTTTCAATAATCCCAAAACACTACGCTACAGGGATTTTTATAGCGCAAATTCAAGGTTTTAAGCGTTACATTTATCCACTGTGCAAGTAATGATTTAATCAAAAAGCGTGATGTTACCTAGCGGGTCTTCCATGCTTTTCATATTTCCGGCGTTGTCGCGTGTATACTTGGTGACTTTGTCCATCGCGTCCTTGCTGGAAGTCATAAAACCGTTGCCGTCATAATAATAGAAGCGGTCATAACCGTTGCCGTCGGTTTCCTTGATTAAGTTGCCTTTGTCGTCGTATTCATAACGAAGGTATGTGTCGTCACGCTGTTTGACGGATGTTGTTTGCCCCTTGCTGTTATACGTGAATGATTCCGTTGTTGAATCCGGGTATGTGATGGTGTCGTAATTGGTGGTATCGCCTACGTAGGTGTAAGTTGTCTTGTTACCCTTACGGTCGGTTTCGGAAGATAGGCGGTTGCTGTCGTCATAGGTGTAATACTTTGAGCCGTCGTTGTTGTATTCTTCAATCAGGCGGAAATTATCGTCATATACCGAGCCGGTTACTTTCCCGTTTTCGTCGGTGTATTCATTGGATTTTCCCGCAAAGTTGTACTTATAGCTCGTCCATCCTCTGTCCGGTAAAAATTGTTGTGTGACACGACCGTATTCGTTGTATTCATTCTTCATGTAAACCGTACCGCCGAAATCCGTAACGGAGGCCAGCAAGTGGGCGTATCTGCCACCTTGTACGTAGGAATACCGTAAAGAATCTCCGTCCGGGTTCTGCGCTGAGGCAAGTTCTCCGTTGTCATACGTAAAGGAGACTGACCGGCCGGCGCTGTCAGTGATTGAAGAAATATGCTTCCCGTCATAGGTAAACGTAAATGCACCGGATTTATTGGTCGCCTCGCTCAACCGCACCCCACTGTATGATAAATTTGTTGCATCTCCGTCGGAGTCAATGATTTGCGATGCTCTGCCAGAAGAATTAAATTTAACAGTCTCTCCGGTATCCGTTGTCAGGGTATTGGTCTCACCGGTGAAAGTATACAAATTGCCTGGGGCCGTATCATACTCGCCGCCGTTTTTGGTGAAGCACACGGTCGCGCCGGAAGGCACTGTGACATACGCCTTGTTTTTCAGAAAACTGACGCGGTAATTGTACGGATATGACCATCCGTAACCAAGACCGTAGTCATCATCGGCGTATAATGAATTGTATGTACGGGTGAAAGCGAGAGGCTTTTTGCCCTCCATCTGCAAGTCGGTATAATTCCAGTCCAACGCGCCGGTAATGCTGTTGACAGGATCGCCGACAAACAAATCTTGGATTCTAAGCCAGCCGCCGTCCGGGTTCAGCAGATAGCCCCTGTCCCTCATCATCTGGATAAGTTCTTCTATGGAGTTCGGGCTCCAGTCCATGACCAGGAAGGGCAGGAACAGCGCGAGGTCTTTGTTTTGAGTAAAATTAGTCGTATCGCTTTCCGCATAGCAGAAAACCATGTAATACCATCCGGGGGCGGCCATACCTGACCACGGGAGAGCTAACTGACCGCTAAAAGCTATGCCGGTCGGCCCATTGGTCAGATCGGCAGCCGGTGTGCCCAGTTTGTCAAGAAAGTCAGCTTTCCAATCGTCGGGTAGGTTTTGAGGCGCGAAGTCCGTATAATTCAGCCATCCTGTATCCGATTCCCTGAGCCAGTCGGCGGGTGGAGGGTCCGTAATAGGAGCAGGATAAACGGCATTTAAGGCTTCCGCCGTATATACTAGGACTTGTATTGTGCCGGGAGTGGGCAGTTCGAAGCTCACCGTATTGGGTTCATTCAAGAACATCGGATAAGCCGGCAGGTATTTATCCGCGTCCTGGACAAGGGAAATCTCCCTTTGTCCCAATACATCGCTCACCATGAGCGCGGAACTGCCGGCGGGCGCGGCATATGCTGGTAGTAACGGCATCGTCGGTACCAGGCCCATCGCCATAGTCGAGACAAGTAACAAAGAAATAAATCGTTTAAAAATCCGTTTTTTCATGCTGAATTTCCTCCTTATCTACTTTTTCATCGGTAGGTATTTTTTCAATTCAGTTGCAAAAAACAAAGTGCTACGTAAAATGCCCTCACAGATTGCTTCTACCCCAACCTCCCACCCTGAATACTACTTGAAGTAAAAGTCACTCAAAAACTCCTGAATCGTGTGTATGGGCGGACTGCTTGGGGAATCCTCGCCAAAGATCATATTGTCAAAACCATATTGATCAATAGCGTGAATATCTTCGATGTCCTCAAAACTTGCGGCGCTGGAATATTTCAGATCGTAGCTGACTGCAACTCTAGCGCCCTGCCATCCACTGCCCATCTTTGAGCCGTCGAAAAGGAGCTGTAAATCCAAATCCACCTTGAAACTGTCGTAATGCTTCAGAGCATAGCCCCCGGATGAAGTATCCCCTGTATATGTATAGTAGTCGCCGGCGCCGGGGTAAAAGAAGAATACCCTCTCATCATTGTTCACTCCAGGGATCACGGGAATCTTGCCAAGCATGACAGGCGGCGCTAATCTACCGCGGTAAGGTTCCGGGGCGCTTTCGCGGTAGTTCAGATAGGCATCGGCACTGGCCTGATCGTAAACCAGAAAACCGTTATCTGCCGTTTCGGGAATGGCTATTGTATAACTTGTAATTAGTGCGTCAGTCGGTAAAGGGTTGCCGGAACTGTCCTGCGCCCATTTAACTGGAGTTATCTCCGCGCATGCGCTTGATGTTCCAATGTTTGATAAGCAGCCTTGTCCTTCGGCACATGAGCCAGGTTGAAAATACCCACCGTATAACAAGGAATAGGATAAATTCATATCCAGGTAGAGAGGAGCTTTTTCTACTTTGCTGAACCCTACCCAGTTGATGTTCTGGTACCCGCCCTCCGGGCCCTTCTTCTCGTTTTTCAGAAGGAACCGGTTGATGAAGTATGTACCAGGGCGGGTAATGGTAACGTTTTTATACACGTTGGTTGATTTGACGGTGATCGTCAGGCTTTCGTTCGTTATGAAGAACTTGTCGGAGAGAACGGCATAGCCCGAATCCGTTTGTTTAGAATCCCAGAAGAACCAGAAGCCCTCATTCGCGTAGTCTGAGTAATGGGCGTTGCTGGGGATTTCCACGGCGGCTTTCTCGCCGTCGGTATAGGGCAGGGTGACCGCGTGGGCCGGATCGAACGCAGCCAGGAATACCGCGTCGCTCATGATCTTGTCGATCGGGGCCGCGAAAGACGGGAACGATGAAGCGGTCAGCATGGCGAATGTCAGTAACACTGGCAGAATCATCTTTGTTATCTTTTTCACGGGAAAAACCTCCTTCAAAATATGAAATTGATATAGGCGCGTTGTGCGGCTTTAGTTCGGGATCAGCCTATTGAACTGTGGTTTTGGAACAGGTCTTATGTGATGTTTTCAAAATTTTCATGGATAAAATTGGTGTTTTCTTTAGCTGCCGCTTCGGGCCAGGTTGGCCCGAAGCGGCGAATACCCCGACCGCTCTGCGGCGGAGCAGTTCATTCAACTATGTAACATGCGCTAATTTGAGTGCCGCCTTTGATTTCAACGTAAACATTATGAATACCGACTGCATATACATCCGTTACGTTGTTATCAACGCTGAAAGTCTTTGTAATAACATTTGCCGTCCCATCAGAAAGATTTTCTGTAACTTTTATTGTAAGATCATTTTTATTCCCATTGAGTTTGTTGATGGAGGCTGATGGAACGGCATTTACGATAGTTGCGGCATGGTCTGCATGTGCCCAGCGTGCATTTAAAATAAAGCTGGAGGTAACAGCCGCCCTGAAATCGTAAGCCAAATTGTCAAGAAGCCAACCCGCAAAAGTATAGCCGGGCCTTACTGGATCGGCAGGTTTGGCTGCCACATTTTTATCGGCGACGATTTGCTGAGGTACATGGCTGCCGCCTTGAGAGTCAAAGGTGACAATATGTGTTATTTGCGTCCAATGGGCATTCAAGATAAAACTGGAGGTGACAGCCGCGCCGAAGTCGTAAGCCCAATTGTCAAGGAACCAGCCCGCGAAAGTATAACCGGATCTTACAGGATCGGCTGGTTTGGTTGCCTTATTTTCGTCGGCGACGGTTTGCTGAGGTACGGAACTGCCGCCTTGAGAGTCAAATGTGACAATATGTGTTATCTGCGTCCAATGGGCAGTCAAGACAAAATCGGAGATAACAGCCGCGTCAAAGTCGTAAGACCAATTGTCAAGGAACCAGCCTGCGAAGGTATAGCCGGATCTTACGGGATCGGCGGGTTTTGTCGCCTTACTTTCGTCGGCGATGGTTTGCGAAGCTACGTGACTGCCGCCTTGAGAGTCAAAGGTGACGATATGGGCTAACTGCGTCCAATGGGCATCCAGAACGAAGCTGGAGGTGACAGCCGCGCCGAAGTCGTAGGCCCAATCGTCAAGAAACCAGCCCGCGAAGGCATAGCCGGGTCTTACGGGATCAGCAGGTTCGGTTATATTGCTTTCATCGGCTACGGTTTGCGAAACTACGTGGCTGCCGCCTTGAGAGTCAAAGGTGACGATATGGGCTAACTGCGTCCAATGGGCATCCAGAATGAAGCTGGAGGTTACAGCCGCCCCGAAATCGTAAGCCCAATCATCAAGGAACCAGCCCGCGAAAGTATAGCCGGATCTTATGGGGTCGGCGGGTTTGGTCGCCTTACTTTCGTCGACGACGGTTTGCGAAACTACGTGGCCGCCGCCTTGAGAGTCAAAGGTTACAGTATAAGTTTGATTGAGCGTAGTCTGGATAGTCCCGTCCATCGCATTATCTGTACGAAATGCAAATCCGTTTTGGGTATTAGATTCGACTTCGGCGGGAACAGTTAAAGATTCGCCGTTAAACGTAAAAGTCATGTAAGATTTAATTTGATCAACCCCACTCATCGCTTCGTAAATGTTTGATTTAATCTCTTTGGCTTTTACGCAGTCATCCCCAAGCAAGGCTAATTCATCCTTATCTAATTCAGAGCCTTTATTTTCTAGTGCGTCGAATAAGCAGCCAATCGCTGAATCCGTTGCGGTTGCGAAGTAGTATTTAATGCCATTTATAACGCCAAGTTCATGAACGCCGTCCCAGTGGTCATCGTTTAGAGCGTCTTCGTTAATAATGTAAAAAAGCTCTATCCCAGCGCTATTATCACCCTTAGAAAGCTTACTCTTACCAATGAAGTTAACCCTTAAACTATTCTGGTTTTCTCCCAATACTTCGATTGACAAGTAATCGCTCCAAGCTTTTGGAAGGATAGCAGACCAAGCTTGGCCCGTATTATCCTGTAAATTCAAGATCGAAGAAATTAATTGACCAGAATCACCTGCTGTAGGCTCGGGTTCCATTGTTATCGTGCGAGCTGACGCTCCGCTAGTTGAGGTCATACCATTTGATGTGCCACCCATGACACCATAACCATCAATTCGTGAATTGCTAATGGAGTAAGAATGTCTCACTACTTCATTATTTGAGTTACCTTCAATAGTGTAAACGGTATTACCATCGCAAGCAGTAACAATGCCGACATGCCCAATTCTTTGTTTTGTTGTACTGTAGAAATATATGATGTCCCCTTCTTTAGGCGAATATGTACCTCCATACCTTCCGCCATTACGGTATTGACCTTTAACTTTGAAATAATTTGCACCATCAACTGTATAACTTGCTTTTGGAACCAAATGCACAGAGGGCGACTTATTTGACCTATTTGAATCAATGATGCTTGGATTGGTAAAATTTGCACACCATGAAACAAACATATGACACCATTGACCAGCATCGCCGCCATTATAACCGGGACCGAACCAGGCTCCATATTTTGTCCAATTATTAGTTCCGCTGTTTTGAGTTTTTTCTGTAGGCGTAGCGGTTGTTGTAATATTCCCTAATAGATTGTTGGTCTTTTTTTCGTGATATCCTTCTTCATCCAAAGCTTTCTGAACAAAATTATGCAATGGATCATCCGTAACGGTAAAGCCTTTTGAGACGGTAAACTTGTTGCCATCAGCTAATGTCACTTCGAATTCCACCGTGCGATTACCAGCTAAAGTAATATCAGTAAATTGATGTGTCCATTTCGTTGGGCCTCCTTGCATTTTTTCTCCGTCTGGTCCTCTCCCAACAAGCCTAGCTGTAGCCGCAGCTACGGCTTGATCGGTTGTGAGCGTGCATGTTATCGATCCGCCGACCTGTATGGAAGCTGGACTTATCTTCGCATCAACACCAATGACTGTAAAGTGCGCCGAGGTTTTGACCTCTTTATTGTTGGTTCCTGTAGCTGAAAAGGTTACAGTGCGATTACCGGCTAAAGTAATATCGGTAAACGTATACGTCCATTTCTTTTTGGTTGTATCCACGGCAGTCATTGTTGGTTCCTCTGCCCTCCCATTAAGCTGGATTCTAACGTTTGTTGCAGCTTGATCGGTTGTGAGCGTACAGGTTATTGACCCATCAGTTGCTATGTAAGCCGGACTTATAATTGGTGTGAGTTTGATATTTGCCGGATCAACTTGAAAGCTCACATTAAATGTTTTGGATCCGAAACTGGTTCCACCGTTAACTGTGATTACGGAGGTATATGTGCCGGCGGCAAGCCCTGTTTTAGG
>WQUS01000092.1 GCA_009781965.1 Bacillota bacterium
AGTTAACCGTGCGCTCATACTCTTCGAGAAATCGCTTACGGTTAATAACTTTACGGGCCTGGGCTGGTACTAACAAACGTTACTGGTCTGACCAGTAACGAAATAACTTATTTCATCAAGGGGGGTTTGGAAAGATGGCTTTAGTTCCCATCAGTGATTTGCTTAAAGACGCCGAGGCCGGCGGATATGCGGTGGGCGCTTTCAACTGCAACAATATGGAGATTGTACAGGCTATTGCCACCGCGGCCCAGGAAGAGCGCTCGCCGGTGATTATGCAGGCCAGCCAAGGCGCCATAAAGTATGCCGGTATCGAGTATATCACAGCCATGGCTAATATGGCCGCCTCAATGATTGACGTGCCGGTAGCGCTGCATCTGGACCACGGCACCAGCTTTGAACAGACCATGCGCTGTATCAGGTCCGGTTTTTCTTCGGTGATGATTGACGGTTCCAAGCTGCCGCTGGAGGAAAACATTGCTTTAACCAAGCAGGTGTTGGCGGTGGCCCGGGCGGTGGGGGTATCGGTGGAAGCGGAATTGGGTAAAATAGGCGGTACAGAGGACGATATCCATGTCAATGAAGCCGACGCTTACTTTACCGATCCCGAGGAAGCCAAGCGGTTTGTCGAGGAAACAGGGGTGGACGCTTTGGCCATTGCCATCGGCACCGCTCACGGCCGCTATAAAGGCGAACCCAAACTGGATTTTGCCCGGTTGGAAAAAATCCGCGCTTTGGTAAATATCCCCATTGTGCTGCACGGTTCCTCAGGCGTGCCGGAACAGGCGATTCGGGAAGCTATTCGCCTGGGCGTGCGTAAAGTGAACATTGATACCAATATCCGCGAGGCTTTTGTGGGCGCTTGCCGGAAAGTGCTGGCCGATAAACCGGATGAAATAGATCCCCGCAATGTGCTGGGCCCGGCCCGGGCGGCGGCGGTGGAAATAATCAGAGAGAAAATCAGGATTTTCGGCAGTTCCGGCAAAGCGTAACCTTGTGCTGCCAGACGGAGGTGTGAACAATGAGATTGTTTATTGATACGGCCAATGTGCAGGAGATTAAAAATGCCGCGGCCTGGGGCGTAATCAGCGGCGTGACCACTAATCCTTCTTTAATTGCCCGGGAGGGCCGTGATTTTGTCGCCGTGGTTAAGGAAATTACCACTCTGATCGACGGTCCGATCAGCGCCGAGGCGGTCAGTATCGAGGCCGAACCGATGATTGAAGAGGCCAGAGCGCTGGCTGATATCCACGCAAATATTGTGGTTAAAATACCGATGACGGCGGAAGGATTAAAAGCGGTGAAGGTTTTGTCCCGGGAAGGGATAAAAACCAACGTCACCTTGATATTTTCGGCTAACCAGGCGCTGATGGCGGCTTTGGCCGGCGCTACCTACGTCAGCCCCTTTGTGGGCCGTCTGGATGACATCGGCCAAGACGGGATGACCTTGATTGATGAAATTATCACTATTTTTGACCTGCACCAGTTGGGCGCGCAAGTGATCTCCGCCAGTATCAGGCATCCGCTTCATGTAACCCAATCGGCTTTGGCCGGCGCCCATATCGCTACCGTTCCTTATCAAGTATTAATGCAGATGATTAACCATCCGCTTACCGATTTGGGCATTGCAAAGTTTTTGGCCGATTGGGCCAAAGTACCCAAGAGTTAAGGAGGAAATAAACAATTGAATCTGATCGGGTGCTTGAAAGAACATTACCACCGGGTAATGGATATCCCAGCCGCGCCCCAAAAAATTGCCCGGGGTGCGGCTATTGGGCTGGCCCTCGATTTTTTGCCCCTCCCCTTAATCAGTATTCCCATTGCCTATCTAGTTGCCAGACTGGCAGGCGGCAACGGACTTGCCGCTGTTTTGACGGCCGTTTTTTTTAAATGGGCGGTGCCTTTCTTTTATGTTTTAGATATGGTTACAGGCGGCTTAATTTTGCGCTATAACGATCTTAGCAGCGTGAGCCAGATCATCGGGATTTTTCATCAACCCCAAACCGGTTGGTTGGAAAAATTCTCTCTGCTTGGCTATCCCTTTATCCTGGGAGCTGTCTTAAATGCCACTCTGGCTTTTGTTATTCTTTACCTGGTTCTCTCCAAGGGGCTGCTGCTAAGGCGGAAAGGCCGGCAAGCCAGCAAACAGGTATAATTTATCAAAGGGGGTTCACCCTTGAACCACACGGACCTGGAGAATAAAACGTTGGCCGAGCTTTATGCTCTGGCCAAGGAACTGGAGCTGACCGGTCATTCGCGGCTGCGCAAAAAAGAGCTGATCGCGGAGATTATCAGGGCCCAGGCGGAAAAGAGCGGATTGCAGATATCCAGCGGGGTACTGGAAATCCTCCCGGACGGCTACGGCTTTCTACGGCCTTATCACTTTCTCCCCAGTTATGATGATATTTATGTTTCAGCATCGCAAATCAGGCGCTTTGATCTGCGCACCGGGGACTTGGTGGCCGGCCAGGTACGCAAACCCAAGGACAGCGAACGTTACTCGGCCTTGCTGCGGGTGGAAAATGTAAACGGTGTTAATCCAAACGAATCCCCCCGGAGACTTCATTTCGAAGGATTTACCCCTTTATTTCCTCAACAGCGCATCACCCTGGAAACGGACAAAGAAAATATGGCCGCCCGGATTATCGATTTGGTTTCACCCATTGGCAAAGGCCAGCGGGGGTTAATCGTCTCGCCGCCCAAAGCCGGCAAAACACTGTTGATGAAGGCGATGGCCAACAGTATTGCCGCCAACCATCCGGAGATCGAGCTGATCGTGCTGCTGATTGACGAACGGCCGGAAGAGGTTACCGATATGGAGCGGTCGGTTAAGGGGACGGTGATCAGTTCCACCTTCGACGAACCGCCGGAGAATCACGTCCGGGTGGCGGACATGGTGTTGGAGCGGGCCAAACGTCTGGTGGAACATGGCCGGGATGTGGTGATCCTGATGGACAGTATTACCCGTCTGGCCCGGGCCCATAACCTGGTGGTGCCACCCAGCGGGCGCACCTTGAGCGGTGGGGTTGATCCGTCGTCCCTGCATAAGCCGAAACGGTTTTTCGGCGCCGCCCGTAAGTTGGAGGAAGGCGGTTCCCTGACCATCCTGGCTACCGCCTTGGTGGAGACAGGCAGTCGGATGGACGACGTGATTTTTGAAGAATTCAAGGGCACCGGCAACATGGAATTGATTTTGGACCGCAGACTGGCCGAAAGAAGGCTTTTCCCCGCGATAGACGTGCTGCGTTCCGGCACCAGGCGGGAAGACCTGCTTTTGACCAGGGACGAACTGGAGATCAATTGGTATTTCCGCCGGGCCACCGCGAACATGGGCGCTGTGGAAGCGCTGGATTACATCCTGGAAAGACTGAAGAAAACCCCCTCCAATGCCCAACTGGTACAAGCCTACCAAAATATTAAACGCAGCAGTAATGGCAAACAGCAAGCAGCCGAACTATAATCCTAAAGTATATTTTTTACCTCTGCCGGTTATAATTTAAAGTGGAATGTCTTGTTTAATAAAGGCAGAGGTGGAAAAAATGTATTATAACTATTGCGATCAGGCAAAAAAAGATCAGGCTAAAAAAGTCTTGCCAGGCCGGTTGTCAGGCTGGTTACAGGCGAGACTGAATAAAATAGTGCTTAGCTCGGCCGCGGTATTGCTGCTGACCGGCGGGGTGCTCCTTGCGCCCTATCCCGCCCAGGCCAGACTGGACGAACTGATTCGGTTTGACGCTCCGTATCCGGCGCCGCCCGCGGCAAAACCGGCCGCTAAGCCGGCCGTTCCCGCTCCCGCCGCTACTCCGGCGGCGGCAACTGCCACCCAGGTGTATGTCGTGCGGGAAGGCGATAGCCTGAGCGCTATTGCCGGCGCGCATGGCTGCAGCGAGGAGGAACTGGCCCGGGCAAATCACCTGCCGGACAGCAACTATATTTTCGTGGGACAGGCTTTAACGATCCCTGGTTCCGTATTGCAGTACCGGGTAAGCAGCGGTGAAACACTGAGCGCCATTGCGCAAAAGTTTGGCGTATCCGCTATGGAATTAATCCGGATGAACAGGTTGGTTGATCCCAATCTCTTGCGGGAGGGGCAGCAATTGACCGTTCCCGCGGGGCAAGGGGGAGGCGGTTTACCGTCTTTTAGCGTATTGCCGCTGCATAAGCTGCTTTGGCCGGTCCATGGTTGGGTTAGCTCCCGCTTTGGGATGCGTGACGGAGCTATGCACGAGGGTCTGGATATAGCGGCAAATTTAGGCCAGACAGTCCGGGCGGTGCAGGCCGGCCGGGTGGTCTTTGCCGGCCCCAGGGGTACCTATGGCAACCTGGTGATTATCGATCATGGCGCCGGTTTGCGCACTCTTTACGCCCACAACTCCCGTCTGTTAGTCACCGCCGGCCAGCGGGTGTCTGCCGGGCAGCCTATTTCGCTGGTGGGCAGCACCGGACGCTCTACCGGCCCCCATGTGCACATGGAAGTACAGTTAAACGGCGTGCCTTGTGACCCGTTACTTTGCCTGCGCCACACTAACTCTTAAAGCAGGAAAACGCGTGTTATTACTGCTAATATTAAGACTAATAGCGGTACTCGTTTAAACGAGTACCGCTATTAGTCTTTTGCCTGGGTTGAAGTCGTACCTGGCGTAATGATATAATAGACATGATACTATTTTATTTAGCCTGTTTACAGCCCTTTAATCAGCACATAATTTGGCGGTGATCATCCCTGAGCGCAGAACATTCAACCACTCATTCAACTACCAAAAGCCGCGAATGGTGGGGCTGGCTCGGCTCGATCAGCTGGCTTTATTTTTTGATGTACGGTCACGACAACTTTATGTATCAAAACATGAATTACTATACCGGCAGTTGGTATCCGTTTTTCTTTATGGCCTTATTTGCCCTGGCCGTTGGCCTGTGCAGCTTTCGCTATGGCCGGGCGCCTGACCGGTTGGGCCAAATAGCCTTTTACACCACTCCGGTGGCTATAGTGATTACCGCTGTGTTCGCTTTGTTGCCCCAGCCCTTTGGTTCTCTATTGTACGCCTTGGCGCCGGTTTGCATGGCGCCGGCCATTACCCGCCGGGTATACGGCGTGATTCGCACGGCGGAGCCGGGCCGCCGGTTAACCAGTTATGTGTCCGCTATTGCCGTTTGCATCACCGCCTTTACCGTCTGGACGCTGTTTGCCATCCCGAAAGAACTGGCTTATCTGATTCCCGCCCTGTTGGCTTTGCCCGCTTGGCTGGGGGTGCGGCGTAATTTGCCCCTGCCGGAAGATGCGCCGGCAGCCAAAGAGTTTCGGCTTTCCCACCAGCTGCTGCTAGCCCTGGCGGCGATAGTAGTGCTGCTGTTCTGGCTGGATTTGACCCACGCGGTAATCCATACTAATATTGTGGCTACCGGCAGCGCCACCGCCAGTTTGCTTTATACCCTGCTGGGTTGGATTATTCCGCCGGCTGGCTATTTGATCTACGCCGTAATCAGCGATCAAGGGCATGAACGGGCGGGCTTCATCTGTGGGATGAGTTTGTTTCTGGTGGCCATGCTGTTTGCTCTTTTGCAGGCCGAAACTAAAGATACGGTATTGCTGCCCTTGGCTTTAGCGGATGGTTTTGGGGGCGGGTATACGGAATATTTCATTTGGACTTTTCCGATTCATTTTTTAATCAGCGCCAGGCGGCCGGTGTTCGTAGCTTCTCTGGGCGTAATCATGAACTTGATTTCCTCGGCTTATTTATGGAAAGCAGACGTTTGGCTGCCGGATGAATTTTTACATTTGAATATGCCCGCCTTGGTTTCCTCGGCCATTGCCGCCGTGCTGTTTGTAATGGTGGTCCATTTCCTTTTTGAGCGTCACCGGGAAAAAACCTTGTCTGCCGCGCTGCACGCTTTATTGCTTAACCATGCCGCAGCGCCCCAGCCAATCCGGTGCCGGGAAGATGAACAACCGGAAAGACAGGCAATAGCGGAAACTGCGGCAGCGGCTGAGGTTGCCGCAAACCAAGAGGATCCCGGCCTGGCGGAGATACCGTCACCGCCGGTGATTATTGACGCTGTTTTTACAGCTTTGGAAAATCAAGTGGCTTTGTTATTAATTGCCGGCTGTAGCCGGCGGGATATTTCCCGCAAGTTAGCTTTGACCTCCGAAGAGGTAAACAACTATATCAACGCTATTCGCGCTAAAGTAAACGATGCCGGCGAACCGGAACCGGACCTGATCAATGCTTCTATCGCCAGCGAGTTTGGCCTGACCCGCCGGGAAACGGATATGCTGCGTTGTCTGCGCCTGAATATGACCAATGCCGAAATAGCCGGCGAGCTGTTTATTTCTGAAGAAACCGTGCGTATTCACGTGCGTAATTTGTTAAAAAAGCTGGGCCTCGAAAATCGCCGCAATGTTTCGGCTTGGGTGGAAGGGTTGAAAGACAACGCCGGGTAATTTACCGGAAAGCATAGCTAACGTGTTATTCCGGTAAGCCTGTATTGTTTGCCGCAGATTAACCGCAAGATCGATAAAAAGCAAAGGTTACTGTCCAGTGTTTGTTGGTAGTCAAAGTGAATACGGCCCGCCAAACCGTTAACCGTAAGCGATTTCTCGGATGAGCATGAGCGCACGGTT
>WQUS01000093.1 GCA_009781965.1 Bacillota bacterium
ATAAAATCAGCTCCATCCTGCTGCCAGTGGGTAATGAGCCGCTGGATAGTAAAACTGCTATTTAAAAAACTTTCTTACTTCCACCGCCATGTCCTCAGGCTCGGCAAAAGAGCAGGGGTCCATGTGCATCATTTCCATATGGCTGACATCGCTGCCCACCAGGGGAAACAGGGTGAATCTCCCGACCATTCTGGCAGTACAACAAAATCCTGCCGCTTCCCGATCAGTAAAATATAAAGCCATATTAAAAGCCGGAAAATTTATCTGATCATAATAACTGATCACTTTTCTGAAACCCCCGGCCAATTCCGCCAGAGTTTGCCTGGTAACGTCGTGAACCGTGGCGCAGCCCTCCAGCACAGCCGTTATATCACCCATTGTAAGCGGCGCAAAGGAGGCCAGCCATTCAATTTTCCCCGTTGTACCCAAGTATCTTGCCCCGTCACTTTTCTCTGCCGCAATCAAATCATGCCAGTATACCCGGCCGTTCTTTTGATAATAGTCTGCCGCCGCCGCAATCATTGACCCGTCCAGGTTGCAAGGTTCGGCGCCGGAAATAATTTGCAGGTGCGGGTGGATAATGCTTCCCCCGGCGTAGGGCATGTAGTTCCAGTTTATGCTGCTGTATTTGGCGTTAACCGGATCCTGGGCGGCAATTACTTTCAGGTAATTAAGCCCCGCCTCCATGGCGTCGGTCATTACTTCCACCGTAATGTCCTCCATGGACAAATAGTGGATGGGAGTCATGATCACCACCCCGGTGTGGGTCTCATAGGGATGCAGGTTGGGCACCAGCAGGGCCTGTCCGCAGCTGATCACCCCTTCGGCAATAAAGTCCGCCGGGAAACGGGGCGTGACCTTTTCCACCGTACCGGGGCAAAAAGGACAAAACCGCTGTCTGGACTCTTCCACAAAGGGTGTCCAGTCGTGGCGCGGAAAGGTCATGCCGCGAAAGGGAAAAATCCTGACCATTCTTCCGTCAAGGGGATCATACCGCTTTTGCATTTCCCGCTTGCTTAGCGCATAATTCTCTGTGGGATCGCGAAAAACAGAGGTGCGAATTTCTTTTCTGAATTGGATCATCACACTAACCTCCCGAATAAGCAATTTAAGTTACTTACGTAACGAACGTGACACAGCCCAGCTGAAACTGAGCACAATGCCTGCCACCAGCACAGCGCCGGAGACCGGACGCAATACTCGCCAAACCGCGACTCGCTCCAAACACCAGGTCAGGATGATGGTAACGGCAACCCCAATGAACACGAAATAATCACCGCAGAAAAAATTGAAGACAGCTTCCCAAACCCTTTTAATTGCTTTCACCTGGCCGCCCCCTCAACCATACCGTCAGCCCGGCGCACATAGCCAGATAAATGGCCGCTAATCCAAACAAAAACCCATCCTGCAGCGGCCATAAGATCCCGCATCCTTCGCCGGCCCAGAACGTACCAAAAGTAACAAGCATGATGCCAACGATGAATTTAAGCGTGTTCTCCGGAATACGGGTCAGCGGCCTGCGCACCGCCGCTCCGGCACAGACCACCAGGACCAGGGCAAGCAGGGCGCCGCAGGACGCCGATAACAATCCGGCCGTTTTATTCATCCCCGCGGTGGAACCAAAAGTGATGACAATAAATACAACTTCAAGGCCTTCGAGAAGTACGCTTTTAAAAGAAGTGAGAAAACCCAGCCGGTCAAAAATATCTTTGGCCCCGGCTGTGCCGGCGGCTTGCAGCGCCATAACCTTGCGTTGATAGATCGCCGCCTCGTCATGCAGCTCTTTAACGCCGCTATACCGCAGCACTGATTTTTTTAACCATTGTAAACCGAACAGAATCAGGATAATGCCGATCATCATCCGCAACAGGTCAATCGGGATGTAGATGATTATTGCGGCACCAAAAACCGCGACAAATAATGCCAGCACTGTAAAAGCAGCGGCGGCGCCCCACAGGCTGGTGCGCCAATTGATCGTGACGCCAACCGCCAATACAATGGTCAATGCTTCGACAAATTCAACCATAGACGCCAGGAATGCAGGCAACACCGACGGCCAGTACATAGCAATCCCTCTCAACCGTGGCGATTTAATTTTGTTACTGGTCAGACCCTGTGTTTGTTAGTACTCATAGTGAATACGGCACGCAAAACTATTAACCGTAAGCGATTTCTCGAAGAGCATGAGCGCACGGTTAATAGTTTTGCGTGCCGGCTCAATACCGAACAGTAACCTTTAAACGGTTTTGACTTTAAATAACTTATAGACACAGGCTGCCAATGCCGCGCCAACCAGCGGAGCAGCTATGAACACCCATAAGTCTTTCAAGGCCTGACCGCCCGCAAAAATGGCCGGCCCAATGCTGCGCGCCGGGTTTACCGAAGTGCCGGTCAGGGGTATACCCACAATATGCACAAAAACCAAGGTCAAACCAATCACCAGACCGGCAATTTGGCTTTTATTTGCATCGGCGGTAACACCAAGAATAGTCAACAGGAAAATAAACGTCAGGATTACCTCGATCAGAAAAGCGCCGCCAATCCCGCCTGCGCCGGCTACCAGGTTGGAGCCCAGAGTTCCCGTCTGGTCAACTCCGGCCAGACCGGACACCACTTTGAGTAAAGCCGCGCCAACTACGGCGCCTATAATCTGGGCAATCACGTAACCGCAGAAATCAGCGCCGCTCATACGCTTATCTAAGAAGATAGCCAGTGAAACAGCCGGATTAACGTGACAGCCCGAGACATTACCAATCACATAAGCCATCGCCACAATAGACAGACCAAAAGCAAAAGCCACGGCCAGATGACCGCCCGGGCTTTGCGCCCCCAAAAGAACCGCGCTGCCGCAACCCATGAAAACCAACCCCGCCGTACCCACCATTTCAGCCAGGTACTTTCTGAAACTGCTGTTCGCCATAAAATACTGTCCCTCCTAAATTTATATCTTGATTAAACAAACATTATTACTGATCAGAGTATAATCTAGCATATTTAGAAAAACAAGGGCATAAATGTAGGAAAAATGGCCTATAGGGATGATAGGTTACTGTTCACACGTTACTGCTTTCGCATCGAGCCGGCCCGCAAAACTATTAACCGTGCGCTCATACTCGCTGAGAAATCGCTTACGGTTAATAGTTTTGCGTGCCGGCCAAAAATCACTTTAACCGGCTGACATAGGCCTGAAATTCTTCGCTGTTTCTTGGCTTGCGGATCGAAGTGTCAAGGGCGAAGCGTTTTTCCAGGGCCTCAGCCGCCGCATAAAAAGAGGGCTTGCACAGCCCCGCTTGAATCAGCGTGTCTTCCGAGGCGAATACTTCGTCAATAGCCGCGTCCGCAATAACTTTTCCCTGGCTGAAGATAATCGCCCGGGAGGCGAAGCGGTAAGCAAAATCCACATCATGGGTCGAAACCACCAGGGTAATCCCGGCCAGGCTCAACTCATCCAGCGTATGTTCCAGCACAACTATATTCTCCGGATCCAGGGAGGCGGTCGGCTCGTCAAATAATATAATATCCGGCTCCATGGCCAGGATATCAGCAATACTTACTCGCTTTTTTTCACCGCCGCTCAGGTATTGCGGGGCCCGGTTTTGATAGCCCTCCAGATTCATTTGGCACAGCGAGTGATTAACGCGACGCCGGACTTCCTCCCGGTCAAGGCGCAGATTCATAGGGCCGAAGCTGACTTCGCTTTCCACGGTGGCCGCGATAATTTGGCTGTCCGGCTCCTGAAACACCAGACCGACCGCCTGATGTAACAATAAAATATCCTTTTTGGCGTGGGTAATGGGCCGCCCTTTTAAAAAGATCCGGCCGCTCTGAGGACGCAGCACGCCGTTACAGCAGAGGAAAAATGTACTTTTCCCGGCGCCGTTGCCGCCCAGCACCGCCACCCGCTCCCGGACGCCAAAGGTTGCCGACACGTCTATCAGGCCCGGATAATGTTCCCCATAGTAAAAATTAAGCTGTTCCAACTTTAATAATTCTTCCATCCTCGCCACCTCAATGCACTAAAAATGAAAGAGTCAAGGTGATCATCGTGATGCCAATAGCGGTGGCATATTGAACAACGTTCGCCTTAGCTTCATTTTCCAAAAAGAGGATTTGCGTATCATAGCACCGGCTTTCCATAGCGTCAAAATTAATGTTGGCTTGCCGGTAGCTGCGGGCTAACAGATTGGTATACAGGCTGCCCGTCGTGCGCACAGAGGCGCGGTAATCCACATAGCCCAGCCTGGTCTTGGCGGCGTCCCGCATGGTATAGTGCATGTGCACCAGAATAAAAATATACCGGTAGATCAGATACATCAAATCAATTAATACCGCCGGGCAGCGGACGCGGCGCAACACGCCAATCAACTCCGCCATCGGCGTCGTCAGACTGAGCAGATACAGGCAGCTCACCGCGCCCAACGCCCGGGCGATGACCAGGGTTGTACGGACCTGGCTTTCCGGGCTGACGCAGAGCCAAAAGCCAAATATATGTACGGCAAACACCCCGCAAGGCTGTAAGGAGGCGTCAAATAGCAAGGCCAATCCGCTAAGCAACAAAAAGGAAACCGGCAGCGCCAAGATCTGTATGTAATCGCGCAAAGCAAGACCGCCGGCCCCAACGACCAGCACCGGCATCGCCACAATCAGGAACCCGCCCGCCGCCGGGCCGCGCGCCGAAATGCACAGCCCCAGCAGCACCAGCACAGTCCAAAACTTGAGGACCGCGTTGACCTGATTCAGCCGGGAAACCTGGGCGTAAACATCAATCATAAAAACCCGGCCGTGTTTATGCCGGCCCAGTAACGCCAAGCCTATCCCCAAGACCACACACAGCAAAACCAGGGGCGCCGGCGGAACCCGCCCGTAAAACAGACACCAGACAACAGACGCGGTCAATATCCCGGTGCTCACGGATTAATCCTGTTCCGTTCCGCTCCGCCGCCGGCATATTTTTTCCTGGCCACCAGATAGCCGAAACAAAAAGCAAGAATTCCGACGCCGATTCCGGTTTGCAGGCAAAAGAAAAGGGTTTCCATCTCCGGCGACAGCTTACCGCCAATTATTGTTTCCATAACCGGCTTAGCCCAAGGCTGATATTGTCCGCCGGTCACCTGTTCCACCATTTGACTGCCCGCTTCATCACTGCCGCCAAACTCGGCTCCTTTAAGCACAAACAAAGGCGCCAGCGAGAGTGCCAGGGCCAGCATGAGCAAAATAACCACAGTGGTTGTCCTGCTTTTAATTATTACTTTCATCATTTTCTCCCTCCATTTTTCCCTTCTTAAAAGAAATGTCGGCAGAAGGTTCCGCAGACTTTGGGGAAGAAAGGCCCGCAAGCTCCCCGGAGGAGATACTTTCCAACCCCATGATGATTAGTACAGTTAAAATGCCCTCCACTATCGCTAACGGAACCTGGGTCGGGGCGTACACAGCCAGAAATTTAATCGCGCTGGCAGCCACTCCCCCCACTTGACTGGGATAGGCAAGAGCAAGTTGGACACTGGTCACACAATAAGTAAATAGATCGCCAAACATAGCGGCAATAAAAATAGTGACCATCCGGTTCACTTTTAGTTTATTGCCGGCCTTAAACAAAAACCAGGCGACCATCGGCCCGGCAATAGCCATGCTGAAAGTATTGGCGCCCAGCGTCGTAATTCCGCCATGGGCCAGCATAACCGCTTGAAAGATCAATACGATCATCCCAAGAATACTTGTGGATGTAACCCCAAACAAGATTGCGGCCAGACCGGTACCGGTCATATGGCTGCTGCTGCCAAAGAAGGTGGGTATTTTCAGCGATGAAATCACAAAGATAAACGCGCCGGACATAGCCAGCAGAATCAGGAGACGCCTGTTTTCTTTCAGCGTCCGCCGCAAAGACATCACCCCCAGCACCAGAAAAGGCAGGCAGACCACGCCCCAGGCGACGCAATACTGAGGGGGCAGATATCCCTCCATAATGTGCATGGCGCCGGCGGGCCGGGACAAAAACAAAACCAACGCTAATACACACAATACGGTTAAAACGCTTCTTTCTGCTTTTGAATAGCCCATTTGCCTTCGCTTCCTTTTTTATGGCGAAAAAAACGGCCGTAACAATCTGTTTTGATTGTTACGGCCGTGTGTTTCCGTAAACGATGCCTGCCTATAAGAGCACAGCGCTTATCTTTTTGTAGGTCTTCTGACTTACGCTTAAGCGGAAACATTCTTCCGCACAAATTACGCTCTGCCTTCCCGGTTTCCCAGTGACTGACTTTTAATCAACGAGCGTAACCTTCGGCGCTCACAGCGGCGGTTACCGTTCGGGGCTTGCACCCGATTCCCTTGTTCACCCCTATGGCTTTCTTGGGCCATAGGGTCACAAAAAGAAATATTTAGTTTGAATTAAGGAAAGCTTAGCACGGTTTGTTAAAAAAATCAAGCGTTTCTCGTTTCTCGGAAACTACAATTTACCCCTTAATTTACCTCAAGTCAAATAGTGCAGTAACTAGATCCAAGTACTGGTGATGTTGCCGTAGTAGGTGCCGCTGGAAGTAACGACAACGGCCCGGAAGTAATAAGCATGTCCTGTAGTAACCGTGATCTGCACGGAGTTAAAAGGCGAACTGGTCG
>WQUS01000094.1 GCA_009781965.1 Bacillota bacterium
TGTGCTTGCTCATACGCAAAGCCTAGGCAGGCTAAACTATTAACCGTAAGCGATTTCTCGGAGAGCATGAGCGCACGGTTAATAGTTTAGCCTGCCGGCTGGATGCGAAAGCAGTAACGGTTGAAGTTGGTCAGGTTCCCAAACTTGCGGTTCATTATCTTACGAACGGCTCTAATATCTTCAGCGAAGCATTGGTAGCATCCATTTCCACTTTGATGCCTTCCGGCATCGGTATATTGGTGGCGCCATGACCAAAATCCACATTGCCGATAACCGGGATATTGTATTCCGCTGTCGCCGCGAGAATCATCTCTTTGATCTCCGGCACTTCCCCGGGATAGTATTGTTCTTCGCAATCAATAATTTGGCCAATGAGAATCCCTTTGACCTGCTCAAAAAAGCCATTGGCCTCCATGACTTGCAGATCCCGCTGCACATTGTGCGGCTCAGCGCCTATAAATTCAGTAAAAAGAATATACTCAGACAAATTCGGATAATAGATAGTATTGCGCATGGTGGAAACTGCCCCAAACCAACCGCCGATAATCGAACCGGTAGCCGTTCCTTTCCGCCAGGTCTCCCATGGTGTAAATTGCGGCACCAAACCAAGGGGCTCGGGGTTCATACAGCATTGCATAAACAAATCCAGATTATATTTCTTGGCCGGCTGATCGTCTTCCACGCCAAAGCCCCAGCATAAATCTATGCCGTGAAAACTCATGAGATTGGCTTGGGTTACGAAGGCCAAATGCAAATGGGTAATGTCGCTCATGCCCGAAAATATCTTGGGGTTTGCTTTGATCAAATTGTAATCAATGGTTTTAAGCAGCTGAAAAGAAGCGTCCCCGCCAAATAAGCAAACGATGGCCTTAATCGAGGGATCCGCAAAGAAACGCTCTATTTCTCTGGCCCTGAATTCAGCCGTACCGGTGGTGTTTTGATACTTGCTGTTGACCGTCTCTCCGACCACTGCCTTAAATCCCAAGGCTTCGATGGTCTTAATGCCCCGATGCAATTGTTCGTTGTCCGGGACATACATGGCGGGCGCGGTGATGGCAATGCTGTCCCCCGGCGAAAGCCGCAACGGTTTAGACAAAGCCAAATCCTTGGCCTCAATGATCTTGCACATAATTAGAACCCCCCTTATTTTTGTTCAATATTACTTCCTTAAACTACTTAATTATCGATATATTTAAGCAATGATTGAATTGCTTGATTAGCATTTCGCGGAGCCGTCTGTATGTAAAGGGTGTACTTTTCATTAAGTAACTTTGTTTTAAGCCGCTCCCATACGTCAGAAACAGGCATCCCCTTAGTTGCTTTAAGTTCGGTAGATATTGATGTGAACAAGTCAATCAAATTATTGAAGTACCCAGTAATACTATCTTTACGGCCAAGTGGTATCAATCTACAGTATTTAACTTCTTTTTTTTCAACAATAAAGAGTAACAATGACGGATAAGCAAGCCGCGTTTTTTCTTCTTTAAAATACTCTTTCAATAGAGATGAGTAAAAATACATTTTATTATAGGAACGTTTATTTGATTGAGCAGTCATAAGTTCCATTGTACGCTCAACCTCTGATTCTTCTATATCTCGTATAGCAAATATCTCAAAATCAGGGCCAGATGCTTTATCAAGGGCATCCCAATAATCCTGGTCACGCAGTAATTTCTTTACATCAGCGCAACGTTCGTCATATATCAATACTCCAAACAAAACAACATCAGAACTCTTGCAAATATCCAGAAGATAAGTTTCAAGATGTTCACTTGATAATCTACCAAACGGTATGCGGGGAATAAAGACCTCGGGTGGTATATTCAACTTTGAATTTGTTCCAATAATTTTTTGAATCAATATCTCACAAACTCCCAAAACACCCGTGGTTCGAAGATCAAGATAAGCGGTTGATTTGGGTAATCCATCAATCCATGAATCATCAACTTTAACAGGTAAAAAATATTCGCCAGTTTCGTTAATCATCCTGTCAAATGCGGCTCGCCGTTCTACACGAGCATAGACATTATCACAATAAGCGCGAGACAATAGTGCCAGTACATAGCAACCACTTTCGCGATAAGCAGCGTCAAGATATTCGACTAAGTTTTTCCCCCATATTTCAGGCTGAAATTCTTCATCCAAAAATACTTTCAGACCGTTGGCAGAAGCTATTTTATATATAGCTCTTGCATATTCTCGCTCAGCACCAGCAAAGGATAACATCACATCAAATCTAAATTTCTCATTCAAGGAGAATCCTCCTCTCCACTTCAAATTTTGCTATAGTATGTGGCATAGTAAAATATGAAGTGGACCATATTATATTTTATATGTCATATTATGGTCTTTCTAGAAATAACTATCATCATTATCTAACGATGTTACACATCCTCCTGACTGTTTGCATTATTTCACTCCAGTCAATGTTTGCGGCATAATCAAATTTACGCTGGTAGTTCTTCCATAGTATCACCATGTCAGGACTGTTTTCAACCTCATGTAAAATCAATTCCATATCAGCAACGACAGCAGTTGACCCTCTTTTTTCGCTTGTGTTGATAAATGCTGCTTTTAAAATAGCATTATCAATACTACGTGACTGCATAGTCTCTAAAGCGAAAAGATCATAAAAATCACGCATTCGGGTGTTGGCTGTACCGCGGGCAAGAAATGTTTCGAGTTTTTCTGCCAATAAGGTTTCCAGATTGTATGCCATGATTGCGATAGAGCGATCTTCAAAAAGCAACTTAAACGAATATGACATCTCGCGCGGTGTTATTACATCGCCCGAAGAAAAATCAATTTTCAAAGGAGTCCGCATTGCTTCAAACGTAGTATCCAGCATAACACGGATAGCGGGATAATCAGCATCATCCATAATAGGCGTCACGTTTTTTATTTCAAAGATCATCCCATCTTCAATTTGAATTTTCGTAATATCCTCAACAATTTTCCTCGCGTTTTTCTCGGACAACGGCAAATTCTTGATAGTCGCATCAACATCCATTGTCGAGCGGTTGTCCAAGCCAATCATTGAGGATACCAAAATACCGCCTTTCAAAATAAGATTATTTCGGTAAGATGAAATTGACATACGTTCAAGAAATCGCTCCATGACATAATTTCGGATTATGATCTGCGCTTTTGTACTGTCGCCTTTTGACATATTACGAACAAGTGCTTTTAATTGTGTCGATGAATGGATCATTATAGAAACGCCTCCAAATACTGGCGGGCAACTTTCTCTACAGAAAACGATTTTGCGTACCGCATTAACAGAGGGATATTTCTTTTTTTTAAGCGCATATATCCCTTGATTGCCGCTTGCAAATCCTGAATTTCAATGTTACGCCTGCTACGCAGTAAATCACAGATTGTTCGCTCAGGATTGTACGTCCTCAAGTTATGCCCTGACGATGACTGTGCTTCAATAATACCTTCATCAAAAAGCTCGTTTTTAACCTTATAAACTTTGACGCCGCCTTTTGTTAAACCGGTTGAATTCGTTCCCGCTTTTAAAGTAACTGCATACCGGGTAGGTTCACGTTCGGCAAGGTTTAACAGATATAGAGCTGTTTCATGTGAAAACACCGCTCCCGGATATCGCGATTGAATGACGTACATCTCGTCCATCCATGCTTCCTGAGACATATACAAGCCATGCGCGACTCTTTCGAGCCTGTGGGCTTTGACATATTCACCCAAATATGCCCTGGAAACGCCTGCATTAACAGCGTCTGAAGTCTTGATGAAACCTTTATTGTTGTTTAATAACAAGTCAAGGATTGCAAATTTGCTCATAAAAACACCTTACTTTCACGCTCTTATTATAAATTATTAGGGCGTGGAAGTAAATAAGTATTAAAAAGTTTACCGTTAAACTATCTCCACCTCCACATATTCCCCCAGATAAAACAGGTATAAATACCGGCCGGTCACCGGCCGGCCGGTAAGAGTTTCCGCCGCCCGGGAATATAGTGTTATTTGATAGCGGTACCGTTCCACCAGCCGCGGGATGGTTTCCGGCGTGCAATAATCGGTTTTGTAGTCCACCACCAAAAGTCCCCCGGCTTCCTCCACCAGGCAATCAATAATCCCCTGGACCAGTACGGTATCCGCCGCACCGTCCGCACCGCCCGTGCCGGAGTCAGCCTCTCCGTTATGGGGGTAAACCTCCTCCAGGGGCAAAGCCAAGGTAAAGGGTTGCTCCCGATACACCAGGCGGCCGGCTAACACCCGCCGGCCCAGAGGACTGCGGAAAAATCCGGCCACCGCCTCGGGATCCACCGCCGCCCCCTGTTCCGGCAACAGCTGTTCCCGCTCCATCATCAGAGCCATCTGGCTTTGCACACCGGCCGCCGATAAATCGCCGCTCAAGTTTAGCAACTGCATCACCAGGTGCAGGGCCGTACCGCGGTCGGCTTGGCTCAGCCCGGCACGCCGCTGGATAAAAGCCGGTCTCATGGCCCCGGCGGCCCGGAAAACCTCCCGGGGGTTCTCTTTTTCCTCTCCGGCGTGAGCTAGTCTTTGCAATGCGGTTATGGTCGTCCGGGCAGCCAGCAGATGGGACCGCTGTTGGGGATAAACCCAGCTCAGACGATCCTCCACTTCTTGACGCCGCGGGCCGCTCAGTTGAACCGGCTGCATCTTGAACACCGCCCGGCGGTATTCTTCCTCCAGTCCGGCCGTAAGGACCGGACTGAAACCGCCGCCGCTCAGCCGCACCAGCCAACGTGATTCGGCTGTCCCGGCCCCGCTCAACCCGGCGGGGCACCGGCCGGAGTTTTCCAGACCGGCCAGTTCCCGCAATGGCTCGCCGTCCTGGTGCCTGGCCAGAGCCGGACCCAGCCAGTCCAGATAGTTAGCCGCCCTAGCCGTCAGCCAATCAGGCAGCCTGGCGCCCTCCGCCTCTAACGCCGCGCACCAGCGAACGGCGGCCTCCTTCAGTTTGGCCACGGAACCGACCAGAATCAGCTTTTCTTTCGCCCTGGTCATGGCCACATAAAGCAGCCGCATTTCTTCCGCCAAGGCCTCGAAACGCATTTTTTCCCGCACCGCCAGTTTGGCCACGGTAGGATAGCTGAGCCGCCTGACCGGGTCCACCAGTTGCAAACCCAAACCCATATCGCGGTGCAGCAATACATTCCGATTCAGATTGGCCAGGTTAAACTTCTTCCCCAGGCCGGCCACCAGCACCACGGGAAATTCAAGCCCTTTGCTTTTGTGGATACTCATTATCCGCACCACGTTCTCACTCTCACCCAGCGCCCGGGCCGTGCCCATATCGCCCTCGCTCCGGCGCAGCCGCTCAATAAAGCGCAGAAAGCGGAACAAACCCCGGTAGGCGGTGGACTCGAACTGGCCGGCCCGCTGATACAGCGCCCGCAGATTGGCCTGACGCTGGCTGCCGCCGGGCAAGCCGCCCACATAATCATAGTAGCCGCTTTCCCGGTACAAAGCCCAAATCAGCTCCGGCAAAGCTTTTTGCCGGGCCGCGGTGCGCCAGCCATCCAGCCGGCGCAAAAAACTTGCCACCCGCCGGGCCAGCAGCTCGTCTCCAGACTGAGCCGTTTTTGCCAAGGCGTCGTAAAAGTCGCCGCTGCCGCCGGCCACCCTAATCCGCGCCAAATCGTCGGCACTAAAGCCCCCCGCCGCCGAGGTGAGCACCGCCGCCAGAGGCACATCCTGACGGGGGTTGTCGATCACTTTCAGCAAGGCCAGCATGGTCTCCACTTCGGTAGCTTCAAAATATCCGGTGCTCAGCTCCGCGTAAGCCGGCACGCCCAGCCGGCGAAACTCTTCCATAAAGATGTTGGCCCGGCCGGCGACAGCCCGCATCAATACCGCCACATCCCGGTAAGTCACCGGGCGGCAGCCGCCGGTCCGGTCGGACACCGGATGCCCGCTTTCCACCAGTTCAATAATCCGGCGGGCCACCGCACGGGCTTCCCGCTGCAGGCTATCCAGCTCCTCTTCCGCTTCTTCCCCCAATTCATCCGCCGATTCTTCCGCCGGCTCATCCGCCTGTTGTTCCATCTGTTGCTCCATCTGTTGTTCCGCCGCCCCATCCGCCGCCTCTTCCCGCCCGGCCGCAGCCTGGTCCGGCGTGTTATCCAGCAAAAGCAGTTCCACCACGGCATCGCTTTCTTCAGGCAAAGAAGCATATCCGGCACCATAGGCCAGTTCGGCCCGCCGGTCATACTCCATCTCGCCCACCGTCCGGGTCATGAGCAGACGAAAAACATAGTTAACCCCTTCCACCACCTGGCGGCGGCTGCGGAAATTCCGGGCCAGATTGACCAGCCGCCCGGCGCCGGACGAGGTGGAAAACAGGTTGTATTTAGCCAGAAAAAGACCCGGTTCGGCCAATCGGAAGCGGTAGATACTCTGTTTCACATCACCCACCATAAACAGGCTGGGACCGGCGTCGCCGCCGGTCAGCAAACTGAGAATGGTTTCCTGGACCGCGTTGATATCCTGATATTCGTCTACCAGCACTTCGGCGTAACGCTGCCGCAGCTCCAACGCCACCGGTGAAGGCCGGGCGGCAACAGCACCGTTCACGTCGGCGCCATTGGCGCTGTTGGCGTTGGCACCGCCGGCTATA
>WQUS01000095.1 GCA_009781965.1 Bacillota bacterium
GTGTCTGCTGATGCGGAGCAACCTAAAACTGTAAATAATTTTGAGCCGGTGGGTTTTGTTCACCGGCCGGTGTTGCCGCAGGAAGTGCTGAAAGGACTTAATCCGGGAGCGGCGGGCATATTTGTGGATTGTACCATTGGCGGCGGCGGCCACGCCCGGCTGCTGCTGGAAAGCGCCGGACCGGATGTGCGTTTGGTGGGACTGGATCGGGATCCTGAGGCCCTGGCGGCGGCAGCCGGGAATCTGGCGGCTTTTGCCGGCCGTTTCCAGCTGGCGCGGGCTAATTTTGCCAATCTGTCCGCTGTGCTTGATGAATTGGATATTGACCTGGCGGACGGCTTTTTGTTCGACCTGGGCGTCAGCTCATATCAATTGGACAATCCCCGGCGGGGATTCAGCTACATGCATGACGCAACCTTGGATATGCGCATGGATCCCGCGGAGCGGTTAACTGCCAAACAGCTGGTTAACGACTTGCCTGAAGCTGAATTGGCCGCATTAATCAGAACCTATGGCGAAGAACGGTGGGCCGCCAGAATAGCCGGCGCCATAGCCGGGGCCAGATCGGTCCGGACCATTAATACTACCGGCGAATTAGCCGACATTATTAAACGGGCCATTCCGGCCGCAGCCAGGCGCGTTGGCCCTCACCCGGCCAAACGAACATTTCAGGCGTTGCGGATAGCGGTCAATAACGAACTGGATATTTTGTTCGCCGTCTTTAGGGCCGCGGTGGCCCGGCTGAAACCGGGCGGCCGGATTTGCGTTATTTCCTTTCATTCGCTGGAGGATAGGATTACCAAGGAGACTTTTTACGCGCTGGCCAATCCGTGCCGGTGCCCGCCGAAACTGCCATGTTCCTGCGGCCTTAAACCACAGCTGAAAATACTCACCAAGCGTCCCGTAACTTGTGGAGAGCAGGAACGGGCTTTAAATCCCCGGGCTCGCAGCGCTAAACTGCGGGTTGGGGAAAAGGCCCGGTTCTAAAAAACCGGAAGGATGAATATTTCTTGATAGTAGCCAGGGGGAAACCACAATATCATAGTTTACCCCAATTGCCTGGGGAAAAGAAACAGCAGCGTCCTAAAAGGGTTGTTCGTTCCCTGAAACTTAAAGGGAAAATAACTTTGCTTGGTTTGGTCGGTTTGTTCTTTTGTTCCAGCCTGATTATTGCCTTTTATTTTGCCCAGGTGCTGGTTACCGGTCAGATGTTGAATGAAACCAAAGATGATGTGACGCAATTGAATAAAGAAAGCCAGGATCTGTATGCTCGGGTAACGCAATTTACCAGCCTGGACAATATTGAAACGCTGGCGGTACACCGGTTGGGCATGGTAAAGCCGGAGAATGATCAGACCCTGCTGGTGCAAAGCGCCCAACCCAAGCCGGCGCCGGCGACCGGGACTGCCGCGGCGGCTGAAGAGAAACCTAAGCAGCAGGCAGAGGAAAAACCGGGACAAAACTGGGTTATCCGGGCTTTTACCAATATGCTTGGCCATCTGGAAGCCAGCATCAAAACTGGTTAACCACGTCTTTTGCGGAGGGGCTCGGATGCGCGGAACGAGTATGAATATACGCAAACGTCTAACATGGACCTTTATCTTGTGTGGTTTGGCTTTTATTGTGTTGGTGGGCCGGTTGGCTTGGGTGCAGTTTGTTCATGGCGCGGAACTGCAGGAAAAAGCCCTGGAAGCACGGATGCAGGATATACCGGTGGAGGCCAAACGGGGTTCGATATTGGACCGTAACGGCAGAGAACTGGTGATTAGTATCAGCGTGGATTCGATTTACGCCGAACCGCGCCAGATAGAGAATCCCCGGGCCGCGGCGGACAAAATAGCGCCTATTTTAAACATGGATGCCGACCAGTTGTATCAAAAATTAACCAAGAAATCCGCCTTCGAATGGATTGAACGCAAGGTGGACAATGAAACTTCGGAAAAGATCAAAGCCCTTAATATTGCCGGGATTGGTTTTGTTGATGAAAGCAAACGCCATTACCTGGAACCGGAATTGGCGCCCCATGTCCTTGGTTTTGTTGGCGTTGACAATCAGGGCCTGACCGGAATCGAGAAAAGCTATGATGAAGAACTGCGGGGTAAGCCGGGCCGGATTGTGATTGAACAGGACGCCGCCGGGCGTCAGGTACCAGAAGCTTTGCACCAGTACATACCGGCCGTGCAAGGTTCCGATCTGGTGCTTACCATGGATGAAACCATTCAGTATTTTGTTGAGCGCGAACTGGACAAAGCAGTGGCCACCTACAAGCCTAAGTATGCGATGGTGATTGTGATGGATCCAAAAACCGGCGGCATATTGGCTATGGGCAACCGGCCTACTTTTGACCCCAATAACTGGCTCAGTGAGCCACAGACAGTCTGGGACAAAAATCCGGCCATCTGGTACAATTACGAACCGGGTTCGACTTTTAAAATTGTTACCGCAGCGGCGGGGCTGGAAGAAAACGTAGTTAATGTCAACACAGGGTTTTACTGTCCCGGTTTTATCAAGGTATCCGGCACCACCATTCGCTGCGCCGATGTGGGCGGTCACGGCAGCGAAAGCTTTGCGGAAGTGGTGCAAAACTCCTGTAACCCCGGTTTTATTCAGCTGGGCCTTGATCTGGGGGCGCCGCGGTTTTACAAGTACTTGGATGCTTTTGGTTTTGACTTGCCTACCGGGATCAACCTGCCCGGCGAAGGCAATGGGATTGTAATTCCGGAGGCTCAGGCCAGTAAGTTGAACCTGGCCATCATGGCCATGGGTCAGTCGATTTGTGTTACTCCTATTCAGTTAATTAGCGCCTTGGCGACAATAGCTAATGACGGCGTGCTGGTGAAACCGCAGTTGGTCAAGGAAATCCGGAGTAACGGCCAAACGGTATTTTCCATGCGGCCGGAAAAGGTGCGGCAGGGTATCTCTGTGGAAACCGCCCGCCAGTTGCGCGGTTTGTTGGAAAATGTTGTATCCCAGGGTACCGGTGTCAATGCCGCGCTGGAAGGGTACCGGGTGGGCGGTAAAACCGGTACGGCCCAAGTGGTGGCTGAAGGAGGCCGCGGTTACGTCGATGGTAAGTATGTGGCTTCTTTTGCCGGGTTTGCTCCGGTTGATGATCCAAAGATAGTGATGCTGGTAGTGATTGTCGAACCCCAAGGGGCCTATTATGGCGGCGTAGTGGCGGCGCCGATATTCCAGGCTATCGCACGGGACACCCTGCGTTACATGGGGGTGCCGGAAACCACTGCCGGAGGAAAACCAAAGAGTGCGAATGTCTCCGGAACGCCGGACGCTAAAATAACTGTCCCCGATGTGGTGGCTTACCCGGCTGACAAAGCCTGCCAGATCATTAAAAGTGCCGGTTTGCGGTGCGTCACCCGGGGCGAAGGCGGCCTGGTGCGCCAGCAGACCCCTGCGTCCGGCGCTGCCGTTGCGCCAGGCGTTACCGTAATCCTGGAGCTGGCGCCGACCGCCAGCGGCAACAGTGGCGGTACGGTGACAGTACCTGATTTAAAGGGCTTAACCATTAAAGAAGCGGGCGCCGTGCTGGAAGAACTTGGTCTGCGCCTGTCGGCTGAGGGCAGCGGAGTGGCGGTAAGGCAAAGCTATAAACCGGGTGCCTCCGTAAAAAAAGATGTTCCGGTACGGGTGATATTTGAACCGCCGGTAAACAGCCGGGAGACAATTGCCGCGCCGCCCAAATCCCAGACCTCAACCAATTGATTGCGGGATCCGCATCGTGCGATTGTTTTCTTGGCCAGCTCGCCGGGCCGGTAAAACCGGTCCGGCAAAAGTGTTTCTCCATTGCTTAGGTTAATTATGTAAAAAATAGAAATAATATTATTAATATTAGGTACGGGAGGGACTGCTACTTGCTGTTGTCGAAATTGTTGGCTGACCTGCCTCTGACATTGCCGGCTAAGGACCTGGCTGTGACAGGCATCGCTTACGATTCGCGCCGGGTGGAGCGGGGTTTCTTATTCGTCGCTGTTAAAGGGTTTCAAACAGATGGCCACCTGTACATTCAGGACGCGGTAAACCGCGGCGCCGCCGCGATAGTGATGCAGCAGGACCTGCCGGTACCGGAAGACGTGGTTAAGATTCTGGCTCCCGATACGCGCCGGCTGCTACCGCAGCTATCCGCCCGTTTTTTTGATTATCCGGCTCGGAAAATGAAAATGATCGGTGTAACCGGCACCAATGGGAAAACTACTACCACTAACTTGATTGAAAGTATTTACCGGGCTCACGGAGCTAAAACCGGTTTAATCGGCACGATCCATAACCGCATTGGCAGCCGCCTGCTGCCTGTGGAACATACCACCCCTGAATCTACTGATTTGCAAATTCTGCTGGCCGAGATGGCCGGCGCGGGGGTAGAATCGGTCACAATGGAGGTCAGCTCTCATGCCCTGGCCTTGCATCGGGTGGACCAATGCGAATTCGACACGGCGGTATTTACCAACTTAACTCAGGACCATCTGGATTTTCACGGCAGCATGGATGATTATCTGGCGGCCAAGCTGATTTTATTTGAGCAACTGGGCCGCGAAACCAACAAAACCGGACCCAAGTGGGCAGTGGTGAATGCTGATGATCCGGCGGCGAAACGGGTCAAGGCCGCCTGCTCGGCGCCGGTGATTACATATGGGATTAAACGGCCAGCCGATATTGCGGCGAGAAATCTCAAGCTTAGCGCTCAAGGGGTTTATTTTACGGCGTTGATTCGGGAGGAAGCTATCCCCATGCACCTGAAACTAACTGCCCGGTTCAATGTTTATAACGCGCTGGCAGCTATTGGCGCCGGGGTGGCGGCCGGTATTCCACCGGCCATCATCAAAATGGCTCTGGAAGGAGTGGCCGGAGTGCCGGGCCGTTTTGAGCTGGTGGACCGGGGTCAGCCCTTTGCGGTGGTAGTTGATTATGCCCATACGCCGGACGGGTTGAAAAATGTGCTTGCTACCGCCCGGGAAGTGGCGAAGGGGAAAGTGATTGCCGTTTTCGGCTGCGGGGGCGATCGGGACCGGACCAAGCGTCAGCTGATGGGGGAGATTGCCGTTCGCTTGAGCAGTTTGGCGGTGATTACATCTGACAACCCACGTTCTGAGAATCCGCTGAATATAATAAATGATATTATGACCGGGGTGCAAAAAGCGCCGGGGGCCTTATACCAGGTGATCCCGGATCGCCGCCAAGCCATCGACTGGGCCATCCGGACGGCCAAAACCGGCGATGTGGTGGTCATAGCGGGCAAGGGCCACGAGGATTATCAAATTATCGGCGATCTGCGGATGCATTTTGACGACCGGGAGGTAGCCGCGGCGATACTGGATAATATTGTTAACGGGGAGCATGCCGGATGAAATCCATGACCGTAAACGAAGTTTACCGGGTGATTGGCGGCCGGTGGCTGCGGGGCGATCCGGATGTCGTTGTGCGGCGGGTCAGCACGGACAGCCGGCAAATCCGGCCGGGCGAACTGTTTTTTGCTCTGCGGGGGCCAAGGTACGATGGTCATGATTTTTTGGCTCAGGCTGTGGCGGCCGGGGCCGCCGGGCTGGTGGTGGCCGCTGACGTCAAGGTCAGCTTTCCGATACCGGTAATCGGGGTGGGGGATACCCTGGCCGCTTTGCAGGCTCTGGCTGCGTATAACCGCCGGCAATATCATGTGCCAGTGGTGGGGATTACCGGCAGCAGCGGCAAAACCACAACCAAAGATATGGTGGCAGCGGTGCTGGAAACAGGTTTGCAGGTGCTTAAAACCAAAGGTAATATGAATAACGAGATTGGTTTGCCTTTGACGCTGCTGGATTTTTCTGCTACCCACGGCGCGGCGGTGCTGGAGATGGCCATGCGGGGTCCCGGCGAGATCGATGCTCTGTGTCTTTTGGCCCGTCCTACCTGCGCCGTAATTTCAACTATTGGCATGGCGCATCTGGAACGGCTTGGTTCAGTGGAGAATATTGCCAGGGCAAAGGGGGAAATACTGGATCACATAGCTCCCGACGGATTTGCTCTATTGCCCGGCGACAGTCCCTTGGCCAGAGAACAGGCTAAACGCTGTCATGGCCGGGTTTTGTATTACGGTTTGGCACAAGGGCTGGATATTTATGCCCATGAGCTGCGGCGGGAAGGCGGCGGCAGCCGGTTTACTGTCGTGGCGGGGGTTGAGCGCTGTGAAGTCCGACTGCCGCTGCCCGGGCTGCATAATGTTAAGAACGCTTTGGCCGCCGCCGCCGTGGGGCTGCTGTTGGGTCTCAGTCCGGAGCAGGTAAGCGCCGGTTTGTCCAAGGTGACCCTGTCCGGGATGCGGACGGAAATTATCCGGGGAAATAATTTTACCATTATCAATGACGCATATAACGCTAACCCTGAGTCAACGGCTGCCGCGCTGCAAACCATGGAGGAACTGGCCGGCGGCAGGCGCCGGGTGGCGGTGTTGGGCGATATGCGCGAATTAGGCCCAAGCGCTGCCGAGGCTCACCGGCAGTGCGGCTTTGAGGCTGTCAAAGGCGGCGTGGTCCTTGTGATTGCGGTGGGCGGGATGGCCGCCCAAATTGCCGCCGGCGCCAGGCAGGCCGGCGGGGAGATGATTGTTGTTTGCCG
>WQUS01000096.1 GCA_009781965.1 Bacillota bacterium
GCCGGAAACCTATGTGCCCGACAGTCCGCTGATTGAAGACGCCACTGATTATAAAAAGTATGCCATCAAGGGCGCCGGCGGCGACCAAACAATTGTCACCATCGGTTATTATGAGGGCGTCCATGAATTCTTTATCAAGATCGCCAAGTGATTGAGGCCACTTTATATAGCGTATAACTGGTATAGCTGTTCGGTAAAACAGTAAATTGCCAACTTGATGAATAGGTAGGGGGGATCGCATATTGAAGTACCTGTTTTTACTGCTTATATTTATTTCTACTATTTATACCGGTAGCTCGTTAACCGCCCAGAACAAAGGATTTGAAGTAATTCAAAAAGATAAGCATTTTCTAATCGTTGGCAATGATGAATCCAGGATTTACAGATATACGGTGTATGATTCCAGCGGAAAGGTTGTCGAGAGCGGTGAGGTAGGACGTATGGCCCCAGATATAACGTATATTTCTAGTAATATAATTGAAATTCGCTTTCATGGAGGCACTTACGCCGATCTATGCAGATATTACAACATTACCACAAATATCATTTCTACAGATGCGTTTTGGAATCCATTTTTAATAGTTGGCGAAAAAATTGTTCACTACGATGGGAAGAATCTAATTGTACAAAATATTTTTGATAAGAATGTATTCTTTAAGGAATTTCCAATTGATATGATTCCCACAGGTCCACCAGAATACATTAAGTTTATTGATAATGGTCAAAAGCTCAAAATGAAATACATGAGGGAAAGCGATAATAAATTTGAAACTCGAATTTTTGATTTAAGCTAATTTGCTCCTTATGGGTTAATTAAGATTATTGGCTTGTTTGATTATTGATTATCTAACTGCACACTTATATAATCAATGATAAACGGGAGGATGTACAAATGGCGAAATACTTTTCCAATAAGCTTATGGTATGCTTACTGCCGCTGTTTCTTGTTTTAATCGGCTGCGGCGCCATTAACCAGCGACCGGTCTCGCCAGCTCCGGACAATTACGGCGCCATTAATCAGCGATCGGTCTCGCCAGCTCCGGACAATAGCGTGGTTAAAGCGGCTTTGTTTAAAGAGTTCGATGCTATTCCGATTATGCCTGGTGCTCTTTCTAACAACGATTGTCATCTTAATGAAAAAAGTATATCAATGCTCATAGATTGTAGCTATACAACAAATAGCAGCTATGCTGAGATCAAAGATTTTTATGATACCCAGCTCAAAAAACTAGGCTGGCAATTTATCGGGGAAGAAAAAGTGTATGATTGGGATCGTGATTATGGCGGAAAATTTTTACACTACAAGAAAGGCAATTTCACGGCAGATGTACAATACGCTGGCGAAAAAGCTAATTATGGGTGGACTTACGCATTTGACATAGAGTGGGAATTAGAAGACTCCGTAAAAAACGAATTTGCGCTGATTCCGATTATGCCTAACGCTAAGGAAGAAAAGCGTAACTTTACCAGCGACGGTTTGACCGCTTCTTCTATGAGCATGAAAGCCTATTACACTACCCCAAGCAGCGACCAGGCAATCAAAGCCTATTATGATACGCAATTGCGCGCCCACGGCTGGACTTATGATCGCACGGAAGGGACGGCCTCAAACGGCCAAGAGTTGACCGGGCAAACTATCGTCTACCGTAAGGATAACAACCTCACTGCCAAACTGACGTTTGCAACCGGGAAAAACAGCCCTAACCGGACCTATTATTTTACCATTGCACCGGCGATATAAAATAATTTCTCCGTGTGGCTTATGGAAGAACAGCTGAAACGGCTGTAATGGCATACACAAAACGGCTTGAGGAAAATGGTTTACATGCCATAGTTCACGCATACTCCCCAAAATTAACGCAAATAATATGCCGCCTTGTCTTAATGAACAGGGCGATTTTTTACCTTAGTTGCGCAAGCAAACCCAAAACCTCTAAAGATTACGTTATGGTGTCTACGGGTCAGCGTTATCCAACTTAATAATTATTGATTACCTAACTGCACACTTATATAATCAAAAATAAACGGGAGGACGTACAAATGGCGAGATTCTATTTTCCCAACAAGCTTATGGTATGTTTACTGCCAGTGTTGCTTGTTTTAATCGGCTACGGCGCTATTAACCAGCGATCAGATCCGTCAGCTCCGGATAACAGCATGGTTAAAGCCGCTTTGTATGAAGAGTTTAACGCCATTCCTGTTATGCCAGGTGCTTTTACTGATGATGATATTCATTTTATGGAAAAAGATATATCAATGATCATAGATTGTTACTATACAACAAATAGCAGCTATGCGGAAATCAAAGATTTTTATGATACTCAGCTTAAAAAAATCGGCTGGCAATTTATCGGAGAAGAAAAAGTATACGATTGGTTCCATGATTATGGCGGCAAAAGTATACACTATAAAAAGGGTAATTTTACGGCAGAGTTATACTACCCAGGTGAAAAATCTGATTACAGCGGAACTTATTCATTGAGCGTCGGGTGGAAGTTAGAAGACGCCATAAAAAATGAATTTGCGTTGATTCCCATAATGCCTAATGCTAAAGAAGAAGAACGTAATTTTAATGACACCGGTTATATAAGCATGAAAGCATATTACACCACCACAAGCAGCGACCAGGTAATTAAAACCTATTACGATACGCAACTGCGCGCTAATGGCTGGACTTACAACCGCACGGAGGGGGCTGCTCCAAGCGGCCAAAATCTAACCGGGCAAACTATCGTCTATCATAAAAATAATAACCTTGCCGCCAGGCTGGTGTTTGCAACCGGGAAAAACAGCCCTAACCGGTCCTATTATTTTACCATTTCAGGGGCGATGTAAAATGATTTCTCCGGGTGGCTTGAGCGGATGAACAGCTTGAACGGTTGTAATAGCACACACAAAACGGCTTGAGGAAAAGGGTTTATGTGCCATAGGTTCATACGTACTCCCCCAAGATTGACGCCAATAATATGCCGCCTTGTCATAATGGACAGGGCGGTTTTTATGGCCTGGTTGCGGCAAAACTATTAAAGCTTACCCTAAGGTTGTCTACGGGGCAGCGCTGTCCGGTATAGAACAACTTTTCTGCCAGTAAAGTATTTTGTCACAGTTTTAATCATCTATTGCTAAATAATCGTATTTTATGTAATATTGTTTCAGATTACCTAAAAATATGATTTCAGGGGGCATGGTATGCATTATTACTTCGATGTATTGAAGAAATACGCCGTTTTTGAGGGCCGGGCCAGAAGAAAAGAGTATTGGATGTTTATGCTGTTTAATTGGATTATCATTTTCGTTGTTTTGCCGCTAATCTTTGGTCTTATCGCTGCGTTTATATATTTTGCTGCCGGCGATGGTAGTACTGATACTGGGGATACCCTTGTGGGAATAATATTAATCTTCTACTTATTGGTAAATATGATATATTTTTTAGCGACATTCTTGCCTGCATTAGCGGTAATGTGTCGCCGGCTGCATGATGTTGGTCAAAGCGGCTGGCTGATCTTGTTATCGTTAGTTCCTTTGGGCGGCATCGTGCTGTTCGTTTTTACCTGCCTGGACAGCCAGCCTTGGGAAAACCCGTATGGTCCCAACCCAAAAGGAATAAATATGGTCTCTGCACCGCCCAACCAATTGCTTTAGCTGATTAACAATAAAAATGGTAATTATTTCTTGCTCCTCCGAATATATTTTTTTGTGAATAATATTGCGCGAGGAGTGAGGACATGCCTGGTATCTGGCAGAAACTGACCCTGGAAGAGGTGGGGAAGCGGCTGGAGGTAAACCCGGAAAAGGGCTTGACGGACAGGGAAGCCAAAGAACGTCTGGAAAAAATCGGCTTGAATGTGTTGGAACAGGATCAGGGCCCGGCGGTGTGGCAGATGTTTCTGAACCAATTCAAAGATTTCATGGTGTTGGTTTTACTTGCCGCCATCGCCATCAGTATTTTCCTGGGGGAATGGGTTGATGCGCTCACCATTGCAGTGATTGTGCTGCTTAATGCCGTGCTGGGGGTGGTCCAGGAATATCGGGCCGAGCGCTCCATGGAGGCGTTGCGGAGCATGACGGCCCCTGAGGCCAGGGTGGTCCGCGAGGGGATGGAAAGAAAAGTGCCGGCGGCGGAATTGGCGCCGGGGGATCTGGTGTTGCTGGAGTCCGGCGACCGGGTGCCGGCGGATGTGCGGCTGGGCAGAGCGGTGGACATGGAAACGGTTGAAGCGGCTCTGACCGGTGAGTCGACGCCGGTAAGCAAACACAGCGCTCCGCTGGAGCGGGAAGTAGAAGCCGCTGACGCCGCCAACATGGCCTTTATGGGTACGATGATCACCAGAGGCCGGGGCCAGGGCATTGTCGTAGCCACCGGGATGGCCACGGAAATGGGCCAAATCGCCGGTCTGCTCCGGGAAGCGGTACAGGAACCGACGCCTCTGCAGCGGCGCTTGGCGCACTTGGGCCGGGGGCTGGTGTTTTTTTGTCTGGCCGTCTGTCTGTTGGTGACGGTGATCGGTATTTTAAGGGGCGAGCCGGTATACCAAATGTTTATGACCGGTGTGAGCCTAGCGGTGGCGGTTATCCCCGAGGGGCTGCCGGCTATTGTTACCGTGGCGCTGGCCATCGGGGTGCAGCGGATGATTAAACGCCATGCGATTATCCGGCGCCTGCCCGCCGTGGAAACGCTGGGCTGCGCGACCTTTATCTGTTCCGACAAAACCGGTACGCTGACCCAAAATGAAATGACGGTGCGTCTGGTCTGCGCGGGGAACAAGGAGTTGGCTGTTAGCGGCGAAGGGTATGAGCCCAAAGGCGGTTTTACCGGTGCGGGACAAATGGCCGCTGATTCTGATTTTGGTGCTCTAATGCGGGTGGCGGCATTATGCAATAACGCCGTTCTGTTTAAAGGACAGATCCAAATACCGGGATTTTTTCGCCGTGGCAGTCGCAAAGGCGAGCAAAAATCCGGTTCGGCCTGGCAGATTAGCGGTGATCCCACCGAAGGAGCGCTGCTGGTCATGGCCGCCAAAGCCGGCTTTTGGCGCGAAGACCTGGCCAAGCGGGAGCAGCGGTTGGCGGAATTTCCTTTTGACTCCGAGCGTAAGCTGATGACCGTTGTTTACGGCCGCCACGGCCAGAAGGAAGCCCTGGTAAAAGGGGCGCCCGATATATTATTGCGGCTATGTACTCATTATCTGGTTAATGGAGTTCAGGTACCGTTGGATCAACGTCAGCGCGCGAAAATAATTGATCGTTATTCATTCATGGCCGATGAGGCGTTGCGAGTGCTGGCCTTTGCCAGCCGGCGCCTGCCGTCCCATATTGATATCGGCTGTTCCGCTCCGGCAGAGGTGGAAAAAAATCTGGTTTTTATCGGTCTGGCCGGGATGATTGATCCGCCCAGACCGGCGGCGGTAAGCGCCGTTCACACCTGCCGCCGGGCCGGCATCAAGGTGGCTATGATTACCGGCGACCACCAGCTTACCGCTATGGCGGTGGCCCGGGAAATGGGCATTGCCGATAGCGGGACCAAGGCGCTGAGCGGCGAGGCCTTGGAACAGCTCAGCGACGAAGAGTTGTCCCGGGTGGCGGAGAACGTTCGTGTTTACGCCCGGGTTTCACCGAAGGATAAACTGCGGATTGTCCGGGCGTTAAAGAAAAAAGGCCATGTGGTGGCGATGACCGGCGATGGAGTTAATGACGCTCCGGCGGTTAAAGAGGCGGATATTGGGATCGCCATGGGGGTAAGCGGCACCGATGTCACCAGGGAGGCTTCGGCCATGGTGTTGTCGGACGACAATTTCAGCTCCATTGTGGCGGCTGTGGAAGAAGGCCGCGGTATCTATGACAATGTCCGTAAATTTGTCCGCTATCTGCTCACTTGTAATGCGGGAGAAGTACTGGTGATGCTGCTGGCGGTATTGGGCGGGCTGCCTATGCCCCTGCTGCCGATTCAAATCCTGTGGATGAACCTGGTTACGGACGGATTGCCCGCGCTAGCGCTGGGAGTGGAGCCTACGGACAAAAATATTATGCGCCGGCCGCCGAGGCAACCGGGGGAGAGTATTTTTGCCCATGGCTTGGGACCGCGGATCGCGGGAGGCGGGGCATTGATTGCGGCGCTGACGCTGGCGGTATTTGTTTTCTTTATCTCCGCCGGTCAGGAGCTGGGCTTGGCCCGGACGGCGGCTTTTAACACTTTGGTCTTTTTGCAGCTCTTTTATGCTTTTTCCTGCCGTTCGGAACATGTCGGGATCAAGGAGCTGGGGCTGTCCGGTAACCCCCATTTGGTGGCGGCGACAGCGCTGTCGGCAGCTTTGCAGGTGGCCGTAACCCAGCTGCCGGCGCTGCAGCCTGTCTTTAGCACCGTACCGCTAAGCCCGTTTTATTGGGCGGTGGTCATTGGGGTCGCCGCTTTGCCTACCATCCTGGGTTTGCTGCTGGAAGGCCTCAATAACGGTATAAAAAGGCGTTTGACTTACCTCAGAGTATAAAAAACATAAATATTGTTACTGGTCACACGTTACTGTTCAGCATCAAGCCGGCCCGTAAAGTTATTAACCGTGCGCTCATACTCTTCGAGAAATCGCTTACGGTTAATAACTT
>WQUS01000097.1 GCA_009781965.1 Bacillota bacterium
AAGGAGGTGTTGGAAATGGCTTATCGGATAACTGACGAATGTTTGGCTTGCGGGACCTGCCTTGAATCCTGCCCCCACGAAGCAATCATTGAAGGTGATATTTACAAGATAGACACTGATAAATGTGAAGATTGTGGAACGTGTATCGAGGAGTGCCCCACCGGTGCTATTATTGAAGAATAAAACCAGTCAACCCCCTCGCTGCCGGAGGGGGTTGTTTTTATATTTTTAGTTTATGTGGTGCGGGAAAGGAGACTGCCTTGTGTTTAAACGTCTGTTGGCCAATCGCGGTAAAAACGCCGGCCATTCCGCCGGCGCGGACAGTGAACAGGACTTGCTGGCCAAGCTTGATTTGACTAGGCTGCCTGTGCATGTGGCTATTATTATGGACGGCAATGGACGTTGGGCTACCTGGCGGGGAATGCCCCGTTCCTTTGGTCATCGGGCTGGCGTAAAAGCATTGCGCCGGGTGGTTGAGCTGTGCGTGGAGCTGCAGATCAAACATTTGACGGTGTACGCCTTTTCTACGGAAAATTGGAAACGCCCATTGGAAGAAGTCAATATCTTAATGGACTTATTAGTGGAGTATCTTTATAAAGAAATAGACGAACTCTGTGCCAACAACGTCAAAATCAATCCCATTGGCATTCTTGCCGAACTGCCGGAAAAAGCCCGGACAGCCGTTTATGCCGCCAGGGAAAGAAGTGGCGCCAATACCGGCATGGTGTTCAACGTCGCTTTAAATTACGGCGGCCGGGCCGAATTGGTGCAGGCGATTCGCGCCATAGTCGGAAAAGTCAGCGAGGGCCGGTTAAGGGTGGAGGATATTGACGGCGAAGTATTGGCGGCTCATTTGTACACGGCGGCGCAGCCGGATCCGGATTTGCTGATTAGACCCTCCGGAGATTATCGGGTCAGCAATTTTTTACTATGGCAATTGGCTTATACCGAGTTATGGTTAACGGATACTATGTGGCCCGATTTTAGCAAGCAGGAGTTGCTGAAGGCTTTTCTGGACTTTCAAAGTCGGGAGAGGCGCTTTGGAGGATTGGTACATAAATGAAATTTCAGGTTGGTGATTAAGTGTTTTGGCGGAGAGTATTCAGCGCTTTGGTCGGCGCCGCGATATTGGTGGCGACCGTTTATTTCGGAGGCTTATACCTTTTGGCGGTATCTGCCGCGCTGATGTTTCTCGGCGCGCTTGAATTAAACCGGCTCTGTGCACGGACCAGTTTGCAGGCGCCGTTGCCGTTAATGTTGGCGGGCTGTCTGGTATTGCTGTTATTTACTTATATTATGGGGGACGGGTTTCCCGGACCAGCGGTTCTCACCATATTAATATTGTATGCCGTCGCGGTGGTGATGTTTTACCCGCGGTTAACGCCGCTGGATGCGGCAGTTACTTTTACCGGCACCCTGTATGTCGGACTGATTCTGTACTTTTATTTAATCAGCACTCTGAGTGACGGATGGATCTGGCTGGTTTTTATGCTGCTCTGCACCTGGGCCAGTGACACTTTTGCTTATCTGGTGGGCCGGAAATGGGGCAAACATCGGATTGCTCCCTCGCTCAGCCCGGGTAAAACCGTGGAGGGAGCTGTGGGCGGAGTTCTGGGCAGTTTTTTGATCGCGGCGCTGGTTTTATTGTATAATCCGGGATTGTCGGCGGTGCTGGTGCTGACGCTGGGCGCGTTGGTGGGGGTTGCCGCCCAAGTGGGGGATTTGGTGGAATCGGCGATTAAAAGGCAGGCGGGAATCAAGGATACCGGTGCTTTAATCCCGGGGCACGGCGGTATTCTCGACCGTTTTGACAGTATGTTCTTTACCGCCCCACTGGTATACTATTATGTGGGCTGGATTATAATAACTTGAGGTGAGTTGTGTGCCGCGAGCAGTGCAAAAGATGTTATATGTGCTGGCGGGAGCTGTAACATTGCTGGCAATTTACCTGGTGCTGAAGTATGTGCTGCCCGAGTCGTATCGATGGCTTAAGTATCTGTTAGTTATTTTGTCTCCTTTTTTAATTGCCGCGATACTCAGTGCTTTTATGGAACCGCTGGTGGTGCTTTTAAGCTTTCGGGGCAGACTGTCCAGGGCGCATGCCGTGCCCTTGGCGATGCTGTTATTTTTTGGCGTCGTTGGCCTGTTGTTTACCATGCTGGTGTTCAGGCTGATTAGAGAATTAAGTAACCTTTCGATGACCTTGCCTAACACCTATTACACGTTGCAAGGTCTTATCGATCATTGGATGCGTCAAGGGGTTGTTTTATACGGGGCATTGCCCAAAACGGTGACTGACAATTTGCATGATACCCTCTACAATATTACGATGACCATTCAGAACTGGTCTGCGTCGCTGCTTAATTTGCTGCTGTTTGTAGCTACCGGCGTGCCGGGCGCTATTTTATTACTGGTGATTAGTTTGGTGGCTACCTATTATTTCAGTAAAGATAAAGATAAAATAACGGCCTTATGGATTAAGTTTATTCCCGCTCCTTGGGGCCGGCGCTCGGTGGAGATCTTCAGCCAGGTAACCGACGCTTTTCAAGCTTATCTCCGGGCGCAATTAATAATCATCACTATCAGTACGCTAATCAGTATTATCGGGTTGGGGCTCATTGGCAGCGAGTACGCGATTATTGTTGGCCTGGTCATCGGCTTTTTTGACTTAATTCCGGTACTTGGCCCGGGCACTATTTACATTCCGTGGGCCGTCTGGGCCTTTGTCAGTACGGATATTGCGCTGGGATTGAAGCTGCTGGTGTTGTATGTGGTGGTGATTGTTATCCGGACGCTGATGGAGACCAAGGTACTGGCGATGAATTTAGGCTTGCACCCGCTGGCTGTGTTGATGTCCATGTACGTGGGTTTAAAAACTATCGGCGTGGCGGGAGTTTTTCTCGGGCCGATTCTGGTGATTGCTGTGCAGGCTGCTATCAAAGCCAGCCATACGACACTGCATAAATAATCAATAGTACATTAATAATCACTAACCGGGAGTCAGTCAGAATGATTAAATTAGCCATATTGGGCAGTACCGGTTCGGTGGGGCGGCAGGCTTTGCAGGTGGTAGACAGTTTGCCCGGTGCATTAAAGCCGGTGGCCCTGGCGGCCGGCGGCAACAGGGAACTGTTGCTTGCCCAGACGCGCCGGTATGGACCGGCCATGGTAACGCTGGCAAACGAGTCGGATGCGGTTTGGCTGAAAAATGAACTGGGTGACCAGGCGAGAACTGAGGTTTATTACGGTCGGGAAGGGCTTTGGGCTGCTGCGGCTTCCTCGGGAGCGGAGACGGTGCTTACCGCCATCTCGGGCGCGGCAGGTCTGGAACCAACCCTGGCGGCTATTAGAGCCGGAAAGAATATCGCCCTGGCCAACAAGGAAACCCTGGTGGCCGCCGGTGAGCTGGTTATGGAAGAGGTGCGCCGGCGGGGCGTTAAAATGACCCCGGTGGACAGTGAACATTCGGCGGTATGGCAGTGCTTAAACGGTGAAAACCCTGAACGGATAGCCAGGATTATTCTTACTGCTTCAGGCGGCCCTTTTCGCAACTGGGCCCGGGAAGAAATGAAAAATATTACGACCGCGATGGCGCTTAATCACCCCAATTGGGCTATGGGGCCCAAGATCACCGTGGACTCGGCCACGCTGATGAATAAGGGGCTGGAAGTGATTGAAGCCAGATGGTTGTTTGACGTTGATTATGATAGAATAAAGGTGGTCATTCATCCGCAAAGCATTATTCACTCCATGGTGGAATATAACGATGGTTCGGTGTTGGCCCAACTGGGCGTTCCGGATATGCGTCTGCCGATTCAGCATGCTTTGCTGTTTCCCCACCGGCTTGACGGTGGCGCGCCCAGACTGGAGTGGCCGGTGCGGGACTTGACTTTTGAGGAACCTGATCTGGAACGGTTCCCCGGCTTGGCTTTGGCTTACGAGGCCGGTCGGGAGGGAAAAACGGCGCCAGCTGTGTTTAATGCCGCCAATGAAGTGGCGGTGGGGGCTTTTTTGGCCGGTCAAATTGGTTTTACCGCGATTACGGAGCTCGTTGCCGCAGTGTTGCACGCTCATCATCCGGTGCCCTATCGGTCGCTGGATGAGTTGCTGGAGGTTGATCGCCGGGCGCGGGCCGCAACAGCAAGACTGGTGCGTGGGGAATAATTTAAGCCGCGGTACAGTGATTGAATTTTGAGTTTTCCAGTAAAGGAATGGGTTAAAATGGCTACTTTTTGGGCCGCAGTTTTCGTTTTTGGTCTATTGGTTCTTTTTCATGAGTTGGGCCATTTTAGCGTAGCGAAAGCCGCGGGCATCAAGGTGCATGAATTCAGCTTGGGCTTCGGGCCCAAGCTGGTGGGAGTGCTCCGGGGCGGTACGGCATATAACCTGCGTCTGCTGCCGCTGGGCGGTTTTGTGCGCATGGCCGGCATGGATCCGGAAGACGATGAAGCCGGCGTGGGGGAAAAGTTTGGTGATAAGACGGTTTTGCAGCGCATGGCTGTGATCGCCGCCGGTCCGGTGATGAATTTTGTGCTGGCCTGGATGCTGCTGTCTATTTCCTTGTTTTCTCTTGGCGGCGACCCGGTAGCTGACAGCACCTTCATTAAGGATCTGTCGCCCGGTTTGCCGGCTCAGCAGAGCGGTCTGCGGGCCGGCGACCAAATTATTGCCATCGAAGGGCAAAAAGTTACCGGTTGGCAGGAGTTAACCTCGGCTATTCGCCAGCGCCCCGGCTGGGAAACAGACATTGTAGTGTTACGGGACGGCCGGCAGCTGCAATATCAGCTGACTCCCCCAACCGACGCGAACGGTCACGGGATAATTGGCGTTTATCCGGTTCGGGAACCGATTAGCCCACTGGTGGCCTTAACAAACGGCGCCAAATTAACCGGCCGGTTTGTATATGGTATTATTGCTTATATTGGCCAGATGATTACCGGCCGGGCGCCTGTGGAACTGGGCGGTCCGGTGCGGATGGTCGGGGAGATTAACCGGGCGGTGGATTCCGGGGTGTTATTTTTGCTGCAGCTGGCGGCTTTTTTGAGTGTCAACCTGGGTTTGTTTAACTTGTTCCCCATTCCGGCCCTGGATGGCAGCCGGCTGGTTTTCCTCGGCTTTGAAGGGCTAAGGGGGCGGCCGGTGGACCCGGCCCGGGAAAATTATATCCACCTGGTGGGCTTTGGCGTATTATTGCTCCTGGTGGCAGTGGTAACTTACAATGATATTTTGCAGATGTTCATTAAAAAATCTTCTTTTCCTTAAAGGTTAAATAAAATCGCTTACGGTTAATAGTTTTGCGTGCCTGGGCTACGGGTACTAACAAACACAGGGTCTGACCAGTAACGAATTATTTGCGTTGGGCCAGATTATCTATGCCGGGGGATTGTAGCTATGCAGCGGCGAATCAGCAGGACGGTTGCCCTGGGGAACATTGTAGTGGGCGGTGGAGCGCCGGTTTCCGTGCAATCCATGACTAATACCGATACCAGGGATGCCGGGGCAACCAGAAAACAAATTGACCTTTTGGCGCAAGCCGGATGCGAAATTGTGCGGGTGGCCGTGCCGGACACTGAAGCAGCCAAGGCGCTGCCCGCGATATTAAAGGATTTGCCTGTTCCTCTGGTGGCGGATATCCATTTTGATTACCGGCTGGCTCTGGCGGCCATTGAAGCCGGGGTGGACGGTCTGCGCATTAATCCGGGCAATATCGGCGGCAGCGCCAAGGTAGCGGCAGTGGCAAAGGCCGCCGCGGCGAAAAATATCCCGATCCGGATTGGCGTCAACGCCGGCTCACTGGAAAAGGAACTGCTCCGGGATGGTCTGGTAACTCCCGAAGCAATGGTGGAAAGCGCCTTACGTCATATAACGATGCTGGAAAAGGTTGGTTTTGAGCAGATTAAAATATCCCTGAAGACTTCGGATGTGCCGCTGATGGTGGACGCTTACCGGTTATTGGCGCAAAAGGTAGATTATCCGCTGCATATCGGGGTTACCGAAGCCGGCACTCCTTTCAGCGGCAGTATTAAATCGGCGGTGGGGATTGGTATTTTGTTATGGGAAGGCCTTGGCGATACTGTCCGGGTTTCTCTGACCGGTGATCCGGTACTGGAAGTCAAAGCAGCCTATGAAATCTTAAAGTCGCTGGGACTCAGACGCCGGGGGGTAGAACTTATTTCCTGTCCCACCTGCGGGCGGACCAGGATAGATCTGGTGCGGATTGCCGGGCAGGTGGAGGAACGCCTGCAAGGATTGGAGCAGCCCCTTAAAGTGGCGGTGATGGGCTGCGTGGTCAACGGACCGGGTGAAGCCAGCCATGCCGATGTGGGCATAGCCGGCGGCCAAGGGGAAGGGCTTCTTTTCCGCAAAGGCCAGGTGATCAGAAAAGTGCCGGAAAATATGCTGGTGGCAGAGCTGCTCAAGGAAATAGACAACATGGTTAAACATACTGATGCTTAAACCTGCTTCTTAATCATGCTTAATGGAGGGCACTGTTGTCAACTTAACTAAACAACAGATTTTTTGTTCTGGTAGAATCTCTTTTTTCTTGGTTTTTTACGTTGCGGCGAACGCCCTGGAACGATAGGCA
>WQUS01000098.1 GCA_009781965.1 Bacillota bacterium
ATGGGTTTTGAAGAGGCGACGCCGATTCAGGCTCAGGCTATTCCGGTGGCTTTGCAAGGCAGGGATCTCCTTGGTCAGGCCCACACAGGCACTGGTAAAACAGTGGCTTTCGGTGTGCCTATGGTGGAGTTTTTGTCACCCGAACGGGAATATATTCAGGCCATTGTGCTTACCCCGACCCGCGAGTTGGCGGTGCAGGTGGCCGAGGAGCTCAATAAAGTCGGCGCCTTGAAGGGCATCCGCACTTTGCCCGTATACGGCGGCCAGGATATCAACCGCCAGATTAGGGCGCTGAAGAACAGGCCCCAGGTGATTGTAGCTACCCCGGGCCGTTTGATGGACCATATGCGGCGTAAGACCATCAGGCTGAACCAGGTGCAGATCACCGTACTGGACGAGGCTGACGAGATGTTGAATATGGGGTTTATCGAAGATATTGAAAATATCTTAAAGGAAGTCCCCGACGAGCGCCAGACCATGCTGTTTTCCGCTACTATGCCGGATCAGATTCAGGCCCTGGCCCGGCGCTTTATGAGAGATCCCGAGGTAATCCGCACTGCTTCCAAGCAGGTTACCGTGCCGGGGATTATGCAGGAATACTATGAAGTGGAAGAGCGGAAAAAATTCGATGTGCTTTGCCGTTTGTTGGACATCCAGTCCCCGGAGCGGGCCATCATTTTCGGCCGCACCAAACGCCGGGTGGACGAGCTGTACGAGGCCTTAAACAAACGGGGTTATTCGGCGGAGGGCATCCACGGCGATATGCCTCAGTCCAGGCGCGACCAGGTGATGCGCAAATTTAAGGAAGGGGCCACGGAAGTGTTGGTGGCTACTGATGTCGCCGCCCGGGGGTTGGATATCACCGGGGTGACCCATATTTACAATTTTGATATTCCCCAGGATACCGAGGGTTATGTCCACCGCATCGGGCGGACAGGCCGGGCCGGCAATGCGGGCGCCGCGATTACCCTGGTGACGCCGCGGGAACTCCGCCATTTGAAAACGATCGAGTACACGGTCAGGAGCAAAATTATGCGCCGGCCCGTACCCACCAATAAAGATGCTTTTAAGGGGCAACAGCGGGTGGCTATCGAGCTGCTGCTGCAAACTGTGGATAACGGAGAGATTGAGCAATACCGTGTGGCTGCCGAAGAGTTGTTGGATCAAACGGATTCGGTAAGCTTGGTGGCGGCGGCCTTGAAGGCGCTGACCAGGGAAACCGACTGGTCCCCGGTGGTTTTGACCGAGGAAAGACCCATGGCGGTAAAGAAACCAAGGAATACAGGCGCCGGCATGAAGGGCTACGCCAAGGGCGGATACGGTAAGAAAAACTCCGGGCGTGACCACCGGAGCAGGAGTACTCTGTAATGAAAAGGGTCAAGGGTTAAAATATATTACTGGCCGGGCGTGTTCTTTTTTAGCTTTTCCCAAGCGAAAAACCGCGTAGCGGTAAGCAGCACGCCCAGAAAACAGATCCCGGTGACGGCCAGATAAGTAGCGCGCATGCCGTAGATGAACAAATCCGGCCTGCCCGCAACGTAGGTATTTACCGTTTGGCCGTACCGGGCGCTCATGGAAGAAAAAAGCACCGTGGTAGCCAGCAGCACGCCAAAAACAAAGCCCACATTGCGGTTTAAAGCGTTAATACTGCCGGCCACGCCGAGCTTATGCCTCGGCACGCTGGACATGATCAGGGAAGTGTTCGGGGATATAAAAATCGCGTTGCCCAGCCCTAATAACCCGTAAACCAAGCCTGTCAAAATAAGACTGGTATTGACCGTCATCAGGGCTGCCCCCACATATCCGATGGTGGAAAAGCATAATCCGATCAAGGTGGGAAGCTTTTGACCGATTTTGTCGGAGAGGCTGCCGGAAAGGGGCGCGGCCACGGCCAAAATCACCGGGTAGGTCATCATCATCAGCCCCGCCGTAAACGGATGCAGTCCCCTGGCATTTTGCAGATAGAAGGGCTGCAGAATGTTAATGCTGCTCATGGAGAGAAAGACCAGGAACGCACAGATTACGCTGATGGTGTACAGAGGGTTATTAAATATGGACAGGTCCAACATGGGTTGACTTTGCCGGCGCTCCACCAGAATAAACACGGCAAACAGAACGATGCCGGCAAGGATGGCGGAAATGACGAAAGGATTCAGGAAGTTTACGTTTTGTCCGCTCCCCACCGCGCAGAAAATTAAAGCCGTACTCAAGCCAAAAAGGAAGACCCCTGTTAGATCAAGACTTTCGTTGCTGGCATTGCCCTTAGGCAGCGCCCGCAGGGCCAGGATAAAGGCGATGATGCCGATGGGCACGTTGATCAGGAAGATAAAATGCCAACTGAGGGCATAAACAATAAAACCGCCCAGCGGCGGTCCGATTAGGGACCCCAATGCGACACTGGTGCCGTTCAAACCCAGCGCGCGTCCACGTTCGTTAGGCGGGAAAGCTTGCGTCAGGATCCCCTGGGAGGTGGCCATAGTCGCCGCGGCCCCTACCGCCTGAATAACGCGTGCTATGACCAGCATGATCAGGTTTACTGATATACCGCAGAACAGAGAACCGCAGGTAAAGACGGCAATGCCAAATTTAAAAATCAGGGTATTGCCTTTAATATCGCCCAGACGGCCATAAAACAGCCCCAGCACACAAATAACAATTAAATAACTGGTTACGACCCAGGCGATGGTGGAGATGGGCTCGTTTAATCTGACCGACAGGATGGGGAGCGCAATATTCACGATGCTGCTGTCCAGGCAAGCCATGAAAGTGATCAAAACCACTATGCGCAGGGTCATCCAGCGGCGTGGGTTTGGCGCGGGTTTGGCTGAGTCGGATGCGATTAATACGGGTTCGGCTGGGCTTGACCCGGTTAGAGTGGACTTGGCTTGAACTGATTCGGTTTGAACTGATTCGGTTTGAACTGGCTCCTGATGCTCCAAGTTTAATCACCTGACTTATAGATTATTATTTCCGGTACGCTTATTGAATGGTCAATTCGAGCTAATTCTACCCCGGCAGTCTAATTCCTTCGGCATAAATGAAAAAAGCCGGCGCAAATGTACGTTGCTTTCATCTTCACGGCGCCGGGACACACGCTGATTTGTTACAGTAGTTTGCGGTTTGCATTTGGTTTGCATTTGTTATAGTTGAACGGCCAAAAAGGCTTGCGGTGGAGGCAAAATCCCTGTATAATAATGTTTGCCCGGTGAATCCGGGGAAAAAGCATACTGTTCATATGTAGACCAGGGAGAGATGGCTGAGCTGGTCGAAGGCGCGCGACTGGAAATCGCGTAAACGGGTTGAAACCGTTTCGAGGGTTCGAATCCCTCTCTCTCCGCCAAACGTCCCATATACGAACCTTGCGACAACACATCAGGGCGCGGGGATTCGGATATGGGAATATTTTTTTGCCCGTGGTATAAGCATCATTAGAAACCCGGCGCAAAATGTATTAATAATATTATGAAGCGACAAAAAATCATTGAGCAGTAACAAGAAACATTATTCTATTGACATTGCATATGCTTTGCAATATAATTTTGACAAGGAGTTGAAGTGGTATGAAAACCTCGAACTATAATATTCGTATAGATCCGGTTATTAAAACAAAAGCCGAGAAGACGTTTGCTGCATTTGGGCTGAATCTGAGCGAAGCTATTAATGTATTTTTGCATAAAGCTATCATGGAGCATGGTTTTCCTTTCGATGTGCGTGAACCAAAACCCAATGTAGAACTGCTTATGGCCATGGAGGAAACTGAACAAATAGCAAAAGAGTATACTGAAGGAATGCGTAAACCGGAGCCATTTACCAATGCGCATGACATGATACAGGAAATCCTTTCTGAGGAAGATGAAATTTGATGTATGCAGTAGACCGCTCTGTTAAATCTTTTCGCCGTAGCGTCCGTTTGGTAGCGAAGCGTGGGTATGACATGGCTAAGTTAGAACAAACGATTATGTTACTGGCGAGCGGCGGCCTATTACCGCCCAGTTATCGTGACCATCCACTCAGAGGAAATTATCAAGGTTATCGCGAGTGCCATGTCGGAGGTGTAGGTGACTGGGTGCTGATTTACAAGAGACTTGACGATAAGCTTATCCTTGTTTTGACCGCGACGGGAACTCATATGGATTTGTTTGAGTAGATACGTAAACGAATTCTCATTAAATGACCCATAGCACTGACTTTTGCCATATACCGATTTACGGATGTTCCGGCCGTTAATAGAATCGCGTCCTGTTGTGAAGACACCTTCCCAATGGCCGTCAATTTGCTTGCGATGGTTATATTTATCACTTACCTTGCTTGAAGGTTTGCCAATCTTAAAACCATATTGAGCGGCTAATCTATGCGCCCTCTCATTGGCCCAGCGTGTATGTTCCGCCGCTGTCAGGTGTTTTGTTTTTTCGTAAAGGATATCCCGGATAGCGTCTACTTCTGCTTCAATCCTATTCATCTTCGCCATGCTCTACCACCTCCCCAGGTGTGGCTATAGTTACTGGTTTATAGCCTTCACTTAGATTTATAATGATGGTCATCGTTAAATGCGGAATCCATAGCAAAGGGCCCGGCCAGTTCTTTGGGTTTGGGACCGAAATACTGATAGTAGTAGCACAGGATGCGGCCATTATAAAGCTTCCTCTTTTTGTCGGCCTTACGGTTCATTATTTTTTCAATGCCGGGGTATGCGGTGATCAGGTAGTGCGACCAGGTGTCAAGCCGGGCCAGAGCTTGGGGGAGTTGTTTATACACATCAGACGTCTCCTCGGTCATTCTCTCGCCATAGGGGGGGTTAGTAACTAAATAACCGTATTGGTAGCGGGAATTCAAATCCTTAACCGGACGCCTTTCAAAAATAATCCCCTCATCCAATCCAGCTTGCGCCGCGTGTAATTTCGCCATTTGTACCGCTTTGGGGTCGTGATCGTAGTAAAAAATCCCCAGGGGCTGGCGGTGATTGATGAGGTCAAGGGCTTCTTCACGGGCTGATTGCCATAACTTTTCCGGGATTAGCGGCCAATTTTCCGCGACAAAGCTCCTTTTTAAGCCGGGGGCGATATTTCTGCCTTGCAGAGCGGCTTCGATCACAATAGTGCCGGAACCGCCAAAAGGATCGGCAAAAGCGCGGTCGGGTTTCCAACGGCTAAAATACACCAGGGCTGCGGCCAAGGTTTCTTTCAAAGGCGCGGGGTGAACCATGGTTCGATAGCCTCTTTTGTGCAGGCCTGCGCCGCTGGTATCTATGGTCAACGTAGCTACATCGTTTAGCAATGCTACTTCGATGCGATAAATCGGACCGTTTTCGGCAAACCAGCTGGTTGGGTATTTTGATTTCATCTTTTCTACCACGGCTTTTTTCGTGATGGCCTGGCAGTCGGACACGCTGAACAGTTTAGATTTGACAGATTTGCCTATGACGGGGAAGTTAGCGTCTTGAGGCAGATAATCCGGCCAGGGCAGGGATTTGGTCTGTTCGAATAACTCGTCAAAAGTATAAGCCGGAAAAGAGCCTACCTTAATCAGCAGCCGGTCCGCGCTTCGCAGCCAAAGATTGCAGCGGGGAATGGCGCTTATATCGGCCGTAAAGGATACTTGACCGTTGGAAGTTTTAATATCGGTATAATTTAGTGCTTTCAATTCCGCGCTTAACGCGGCTTCCAGTCCGAAGGCGCAAGTGGCTATGAGATCGATACTTGACATGGTTTCTCCATCCTATGTTGATTTTTTTACTATTAGTTTTTTTACTATTAGGTTGTTAGGGGACGGTTGCACCCCCGAAAGATTGGGGGTGATTGCTGTAATGAATGATATATTATACACCGGTCGGGCGGTTTATACTATAATGAATTTTGAGCCTTTAGAATCTGAAATCCAATTCTGAAATCCAATAGAAATTCAATAGAAATTCAATAGAAATTTAATAGAAATTCAATAGAAATTCAATAAATAAACACATGGAAAAGTGCTCCACCAATCCATCAAGAAAATGCTTGACAAGCATCAAAAAAATTGTTTTAATTAACTAAAGGACAATAAAATTCAGAATAATGAAATTTAAAAGGGCGGGATATTATGCAAAAAAAACAATGGCAGCAGCCGAAAATTAAGGAAATTAGCGTTAAGGGTACGGAGATGAATCCATTTCATTTCGGGCGGCATGGCGGCGGCAGTTCTCATGGCTGGAATAATAATCATCACGGTGGCGGTGGTTGCCATAATCCTTCTGACCCCGTGGATCCCGGCACAGACTCTTAAACAACAAAAAAAGTTTTACTATTGACCGGCAAATTTTTTACGCTTTAAATTTTGCACTTCTTTAAGTTTTACGTTATTAAGTTTTACGTTATTAGAAAGGGCACTGATCATCTATCCGACCGGTATGGTGATTTAAACTGCTGAAAAGCGCGCGTTGAAAGAACTGCCAATGCGCGCTTTTATTGTTTTGGGCCGGGATGTTACTGTTCACACGTTACTGTGGGGCATCGAGCCGGCCCGTAAAGTTATTAACCGTGCGCTCATACTCTTCGAGAAATCGCTTACGGTTAATAACTTTACGGGCCTGGGCTATGAGTACTAACAA
>WQUS01000099.1 GCA_009781965.1 Bacillota bacterium
CCTGTTTATGTTCGCAAATTTCTTTGGCCAGCGTTCGCCTTTTGATAATTCGGGAAACCTTTAAAAATTTATCTAGTCTCAAGCTTATCTTTCTTACCCAAATGCAACCAAACTAGGAAACCGCGTCACGCAGCGCTTTACCGGCTTTGAAAACGGGAACTTTGGCTGCGGCGATATTGATTTCCTCGCCGGTTTGCGGATTACGGCCCTTGCGAGCCGCTCTAGCCCGAATTTCAAAGGTTCCGAAACCAACCAATTGGACCTTATCGCCACTGGCAAGAGCACCCTCCACCGTTGTCAACAGTGCTGCGACGGCTTTTTCCGCATCCTTCTTGGTTATTTCGGCTTTCTCAGCTACACTGGCAATAAGTTCTGCCTTGTTCATAAGTACCCCCCTCATAAAGTTTCAGGTAACATAGACTTTACTATTCGCTGCTTTTGCAGGAGTTCCTTCCTTATGGGAAAAATTTTCTGCGATTTTTCTTCATTTTTCCTCTTTTTTAGCCTGTTCCCATAAAAAATCCATTTCCTCCAGCGTCATGGCGGTTAAAATCAACCCTTTAGCGGCGGCTTGATCCTCAATATATCTGAAGCGGCGAAGGAATTTACTGTTTGTTGCGGCCAAAGCAAGCTCGGGATCAATCTCAAACATCCTGGCTACATTGACCATGGCAAAAAGAATATCCCCCGTCTCCTCTTGCAAGCATTCCCGGTTACCGTTTTGCAGCGCTTCCCGCCATTCAGCCAGCTCCTCTTGAAGCTTCAGCAGCGCTCCCCGGTAATCGGGCCAATCAAAACCGACCTGGGCGGCTTTAGCCTGTATTTTATAAGCGTGAAGCAAAGCCGGCAATCCGCGGGGCGCCCCGTCTAATATTGATCTGTTCTTACCGGCGTCACCGCCTCTTTCGCGCTGCTTGATTTCCTCCCAGGTTGTGAGCACCTGGTCGCTGTTTTCCAGATGCAGTTCCCCGAAAACATGCGGGTGCCGGCGCACCATCTTGCGGCTCACTCCGGCGACCACGTCGTTAACGTCAAAATACCCGCGTTCCCCGGCTATCTGGGCGTGAAACACTATTTGTAGTAATAAGTCTCCCAATTCTTCACATAATTTATACATATCTTCCTCTTGAATGGTTTCCAGCACTTCATAGGCTTCCTCAAGCAAATAGCGGGTTAAGGTATGATGATCCTGTTCCCGATCCCATGGACAGCCGTTGTCGCTCCTTAATCTGGCCATAATAGTCACCAGTTCGTCCAGGGGATAGCGGCATGTTTGAGCGGCCCCCGTTAGGGGCGGCAGATACAGACTGGTCAGATGATCGACCCAGTCCACCCGGTCGATTTGATAAAGGGGCATGCGGGCCACTCTTTCCAGACCGGGGACGCCCGCGGCCTGGATCATGGTGACCTGGTGTTCGGCGGGATACCGTTCCAGCAAGGCCAATTTAATGTCCCCCGCCGCAAGCCGGCTGTAGACCTGTACCACTATCGCCCCCACCGCGGGGTTAATGGGCTGTTCGTCCAGGCGCAGTCCGTCCGCTATCTGCATCCCTTGTACCGGGTCAATACGCAGCGCCGCATAAACGGCGTCCAGGAAACTCATTGCCGGTACTATGTCCACCGCCAAGCCCAGCCCGCCGGCGGCCCCGATGATCATCTCCACCGTTGTTTCGGCTACCAGCGGGTGACCGGGCACCGCGTACACCACCGGCCCGGTTTGGGCGGCGGCCAGCACGTGGTCGGCGATCGCCCGGTAAACTTGATTAAAATCCGTCCCCGACTCGTAATAAGCATCAAAAGATGCAAACGCCACTTGGCGTTCTTTTAGCCATTCCACCACCGGATGCACCGTGGTGCGCAGGAACAGCCTGTCCGCTTCCCGCAGGATATTCAGGTTTACCGGCGGTAAGGAATCCTTGCCGCCCGGTCCCAGCCCGACGATGGTAATCTTTGCGGTCAAAAATAGCCCTCCTGCCCTAGGGTCAGACCCTGTGCTTGTTAGTACTCATAGCCCAGGCATGCAAAACTATTAACCGTAAGCGATTTCTCGCAAGAGCATGAGCGCACGGTTTACTCGAGGTTCGAGGTTCGAGGTTCGAAATTCGAAGCTATGCAGTGTTTGCTAAACCTCAAGGTATTGCGTGCCGGCTCGATACTGTTATTATACAACATTTAGGCGCCCGGGAGGGGCGCCGCAAAAAAAAACAGCCCTTTACTTACGGGCCGCTTATTGTTCACGCGTTTGTTAATCCTCAAAGTGAATACAGTACGCCAAACCGTTAACCGTAAGCGATTTCTCGCAAGAGCATGAGCGCACGGTTTACTCGAGGTTCGAGGTTCGAGGTTCGAAGTTCGAGGTTCGAAATTCGAAGCTATGCAGTGTTTGCTGAACCTCAAGGTATTGCGTGCCGCTCGATGCGAAAGCAGTAACGCGTGAACAGTAACTACGGGCCGCTTATTGTTCCATTTGTTTAGCCAGAAAACCGGCCGCCGTTTCGACCAGCTTTAATTCCAATTCACCCATACGCACATCCGGTTCCCTGGAAGCCAACACTACCGCTCCAATGGAATCGCCTTCCACTATGATCGGCGCAATCACCTCGGACGAGTAACGGCACTCCTCCTCGTCAGCAAGCAGGCACTCCCGGCACAGCGGGTCAATGCCCGGGCTGTTGATCACCACCGCCTTTTTCTCGTCCATCACTTTCTCTATTGCAGCCCCAACAGGTTTATTTAAAAACTCCTTTTTAGATGCTCCGGAAACAGCAATAACAAGGTCCCGGTCGGCGATACAGGCGATATGACCGATCGCTTCGTGCAAAGAATCAGCATATTCTTTAGCAAAATCGCCTAATTCACCGATGGGGGAATACTTTTTTAAGATAACCTCGCCTTCGCGATCAACAAAAATCTCCAGCGGATCGCCTTCGCGAATCCTGAGCGTTCTTCTGATCTCCTTGGGAATAACCACTCTGCCAAGGTCATCTATCCGACGAACTATACCCGTAGCTTTCATGGGCCGCCCTTCCCTCCTTTGCAAGCAGATCGTTGCGGTTAATCTTTCACATTTATTATATAACCAAAGGAAAGGAATTATTCATTTTTTTCCAATGCGGCCGTTAAATATTTAGCCATCATTATTTAGCGGTTTTATTGGACTGATTACCGGTGTTACCGGCGTTACTGCCGTTGCCGGCTTTGTTACTGTTACTATTGTTATTGTTGCCATTGTTGCCGGCAGCATTGTTAGCCGCCTTGTCAGCCAGTTTATTATCTATTTTTGCGTTATTACGGAGTTCATCCACGTAAGCGCTCATCTTGGCCTGTACATTTTGCTGCTTCAGAGCGGAGGTAATGCTGTCTTTAACCTCGGCAAAACTCTTTTGGCTGGCCGGAATGATCGCATCCAGCCGGATAATATGGTAACCGTACTGAGTTCTAACCGGCTCAACGGTAAGAGCCCCTTTATTCTGCAAAGCAAAAGCGGCGGTTTCAAATTCTTTCACCATGCTGCCGTTCTGACTGAAAGGCGGCAACTGACCGCCGTTTTCCTTACTGCCCGGGTCGTCGCTGTATTGTTTGGCCAAGGCGGCAAAATTGCCTCCCGCTTTCAGCTTGTCCACAATCTGCAGCGCCAGCACCTTGGCGTCGGATTCGGAACGGTTCTTGCCGTTTGAACTGGCGCCGGTACCGATGAGAATGTGGCTGACCTGACGCTGCTCCGGCTGGTTGTACTGTTGTTTGTGCGCGTCATAATAGGCCTGGACATCTTTTTCGGTGGGGCTGGCCAGATTGGCGGTTATCTTTTCCTGCAGCTTGGTCAGGGCCATCTGGTCTTTAATCATATTCTTTAACCCGGCCTCGTTTTGCCCGACGCTGTCCAGGTATTTTTTATAGGCGTCGTCGGAACCCAGTTGTTTTTTAATATTAGCCAGTTGGTCCGTAACTTCTTTGTCCGTAGGGGTCAGTTTTTGCTTTTCCGCGTCCTGCTTCAATAATTCCTGGTTAATCATCTGCTCCAACATGCTCTGCCGGACCAGTTTATCCAGCGCCTTACCCTGGTCGCCGTCAAAGGTATATCCCTGTTGCGCCATATTCTTTTCCTGGGGCACTACCTGTGCATCCAACTGCTGGGTCGTGATGTTCTTGCCATTCACCGTCGCCACAACCGAAGAAGAGCCGCAGCCCCACAGTGAAACCGAACTTAACAGAAGCACCATTAACAATATGATTCCTTTACGCATAATAATCTCCCCTCCAATAATAATGCCACCCTCAGGCAGCGTAACCCACTCAATTATATAGCAAACAATAACTCACGGCAACAGTCCGGAACAATTTACTTATTTGCAAATATTTTTATATTTTTATATTCATCCCGCCATGTGCTGCAGAAAACGTTCCAGTTCCTTGAGCTGCTCGTCCTGGGTACGGCCGGCCGCCGAAAACTTAAAGCGGATTTCGAAATCGCCTTCCGTATGGCTGAATTTTACCCGGTGCCGGTAACGTTCGCCAATCGCCACCAGTTGTTCCCCGGTCAGATTGTGATTAGCGGCAATCAACAGCCGGTAGAAACCGCTTTGCCTGCTGATGGCTTTAACTTTCAGCCCTCCGGCCACCACCCTGATCCGGGCCACCCGTAACAGGTTAACCACCGCGGCGGGCAAATCGCCGAAACGGTCCACCAGTTCCTCCTCCAGCTCCGGCACTTCCTCTTCCCGCCGTAAAGAGGCAATGCGCCGGTAAAGCTCCACCTTCTGATTGACATCGGTAATATAATCCGCGGGAATATACGCTTCCACCGGCAGTTCCACCACCGTTTCCACCACCGGTTCCACTTTCTCTCCCCTGGCCTCCTGCACGGCTTCCTCCAGGAGGCGGCAATACAAATCAAAGCCCACGGCGGCAATATGGCCATGCTGTTCGGCGCCGAGCAAATTGCCGGCGCCCCGGATCTCCAGGTCCCGCATGGCAATTTTATAGCCCGAGCCAAATTCGGTGAACTCGCGAATAGCCGCCATCCTTTTTTCCGCCACCTCGTTAATCACCCGGTCCTTACGGAAAGTAAGGTAAGCATAAGCCAGACGGTTGGCCCGGCCCACCCGGCCCCGCAGCTGGTAAAGCTGAGCCAGGCCAAAGTTATTGGCTTCTTTAACAATTAATGTGTTAACGTTCGGGATATCCAAACCGCTCTCAATAATGGTGGTGCAAACCAGAATATCATAAGCGCCGTCAATAAAGTCCAGCATAATCTGCTCCAGGCTTTCTTCGCGCATTTGCCCGTGGGCTGTCATCACGCGGGCTTCCGGCGCCAGGGACTTAATCCAGCCGGCGATACGGTCCAGATCGGCCACCCGGTTATGCACAAAATACACCTGACCGTCCCGGTTCAATTCCCGGCGGATGGCTTCCCTGATTAATTCCGGACCTTCCTCCAGCACATAAGTCTGTACCGGGAAGCGGTTCTCCGGCGGCGTCTCCAGCAAGCTGGTATCCCGCACGCCTACCAGGGACATATGTAAAGTACGGGGGATCGGCGTAGCCGTCAGGGTCAGCACATCCACCGTATGACGCAGCTGTTTGAGTTTTTCCTTATGGGACACCCCGAAACGCTGTTCTTCGTCCACCACCACCAGACCCAGATCTTTGAAGGCGATATCGTCTTGCACCAGCCGGTGCGTACCAATGACAATATCAATGCGGCCGGCGGCCAAACCACTGACGATTTGGTTTTGTTCGCGATTAGTGCGAAACCGGCTCAGCATCTCCACCTGGACCGGATAGCGGGCAAACCGCTCCCGGAAGGTATTATAATGCTGCTGGGCCAAAATGGTCGTAGGCACCAGCACAGCCACCTGCTTGCCTTCCATCACCGCTTTGAAGGACGCCCGCAGCGCCACTTCGGTCTTGCCGTAGCCCACATCCCCGCAGAGCAGCCGGTCCATGGTCCGCCGGCTTTCCATGTCCCGCTTCACTTCATTAATCGCTTTAATTTGATCCGCCGTTTCCTCGTAAGGGAAACTGTCCTCAAACTCCCGCTGCCACACCGTATCCGGTCCGTAAGCATAACCCTGGACAGTCTCCCGGGCGGCGTACAGAGCCAGCAAATCCTGGGCGATATCCCTTACCGCTTCCCTGACCCGGCTTTTGACCCTGTTCCACTCGGCGCCGCCCAGTTTGGAAAGCTTGGGGGCGTCGGCTTCGGCGCCCAGATATTTTTGCAGCAGCCCCACCTGATCGGTGGGCACATACAGTTTATCCGCGCCGGCGTATTTAATCAGCAGGTAGTCTTTGCGGATCTCGCCGATATCCAGCGGCACAATGCCCTGGTAGCGGCCGATGCCGTGGTTGACGTGGACGACATAATCGCCGGTTTTTAAATCCGAAAAAGGCTCCAGCCGGCTCTCGCTTTCCCCCTGCTGCTCCCGCCGCCGGCGTTTCCGCTGGCCGAAAATTTCACCTTCGGTAATAATCACCAGCTTGGCGTTAACCAGCTCAAAACCGCCGGACAGCTGCCCATGGGCAATCACCACACTGCCTGGCTGCACTTCCCGGTCCAAAGATGAAATGTAA
>WQUS01000100.1 GCA_009781965.1 Bacillota bacterium
CGGGGTCGGGTCGTACTGATAGGTGCGCGCCAGGCCGGGGCTGCGGCGCGGGTCGTGATAGGGAATTTCTATGCCGCCGGCGGTGACTGCATATTCAGAGCCGCGCTGGTAATGTTTAACCGCTGCGTCCACACCGCCATTCAGTACTTTGCCCATCTCCGTATCGGCCTGGCAAATGGCTTCGCTAAGCTTGACGATGGCTGCGGAGTCGCCCCAGTTAAGGGCTATGCCGCCTGTTTCAGCCTGGGTGAACAGTCCGTTGAGGTAGCATTCGATTGCCCAGGCTATTGTGGCGCCGAAGGATATGGTATCGAAGCCGTATTCGTTACACAGAAAGTTGCACCAGTTGATCATTTCCGCGTCGCCGGATTGGAGGCCTGAGCCGAAGGAGACCATGGTTTCATATTCGGGCCGGCCTGTTTCCGGGATGGGGTACTTGCCGTCTTTAATCTCGTAAATAGCGCCGCATCCCAGGGAGCAGCTGTTGCAGGCATATTTCTTCACTTTCCAGCGTTTATCCATCCCCTCCGAGCCAACCGCCTCGATTTCGCTTGCGGTGAGTGCGGAGGGGGCGCCGGCCCAGTTTTTAATACTTGCGTCGCTGGCCAGCACTCCGTTGACATAGGTGCCGCCGGTGCCTTGGTGGTAGAACATCTGATATAAATTATCGGCTAAGGGACCGCTCTTGGCCCATTCGCCTATTTCTTTATTCAAGGCGAGGATCTCTTCCCGGTGGGCTACTTCCACTTTGCCGCTGCCCCGGCAGACCAGCGCTTTAAAATTCTTGCTACCCATGACCGCACCGGAACCGCCCCGTCCCGCGGCGCGATGGCTGTCGTTCATCACCGCCGCCATGTTTGATTGGCGCTCTCCGGCCGGCCCGATCAGGGCGATGGCGACTTTGTCGTCGCCGATGGCGTCTTTAATGGCGCGTTCTGTTTCATTGGTTTTTTTACCCCACAACTTAGTGGCGTCGTGAAAAGTCACTTTACCGTCGTCTATGAAGACATAGACCGGACTTTCCGCGATCCCTCTGACAAACACCGCGTCGTAACCGCTGCTGCGGAGCATGGGCCCGAAGTTGCCGCCGCTGTTGGCATCGTTCCACATGCCGGTGACCGGTGATTTGCAAACGACGGTGTACCGGGCGCTAAGCAAGCAGCCGGTACCGTTAGCCGCTCCGGCAATAAAACCGATGATGCTTGCCGGAGCGTTCCAGGGGGTTTGCGCCGGCATTTCGTCATATAAAATTTTTGCCCCCAGTGCCGGACCGCCGACGAAGTTACGCAGGTCCTCCTCTTTGAAGGTCCGTTCCTCATATTGCTGCGTGCTGAGATCAATTAGCACATATTTGCCGGTGTATCCGTTAATGCTCATATTAAGTACCTCCGCCAAAGTATTTTTTGTATTTTCATACGCCTGCAACATTTAGCGCCACATTTAGTTAAACATTTAGTCAGACACTCAGCGCCATTCTGTCAGGCCTAGCATGCTGATCAATGATTGATTACTGATAGCTATCGTATGCCGTGCCCAGAATGCTTAATACCTCTTCTTTGGCAATCGGCTCGGGTATGAACACAAAACCGATGTCGCTCATCACCAGATCAACAATGCCCAACAGATCGTCTCTGGAAACGCCAAGCTCCTTAAATGACGGAATTTGCACTTTCTTCATCAACTCCCGGCACGCCGCAGCCACAGCATTGCCAATTTGCTCCGGACTGTCGCTCTCGCCAAGCTGCAGGCCCATCGACTGTCCAATCAGCTTCACTTTATGGGGTTTGACTTTGGCGCCGTACTGCATCGCTACCGGAATGGCCAAAGCGCAGCCTGTCCCATGAGGCAAATGGAATCTTACCCCGACGGAGTGCGCTATCGCGTGGCCCAGGTTCACCATGGCGTCATTAAAGGCGATGCCGGCCAGGTTGCTGGCTAAAAGCATGTCGGCTCTGGCGGCCAAATCGTTGCCGTTGGCAAAAGCTTTCGGCAGCGCCCTGGTGATCAGGCTAATTGCCTCAAGGGCCAATAAGTCGGCTTTGGGGTTCTCGGTTTTTGAAGTCATTGACTCGGCCGCATGAGTAAAGGCGTCCATGCCGGTAAAGGCGGTGACGTTTGGCGGTGCGGTGGCAGTCATCAGCGGATCCAATAAGGCCAATGAACCAGGCGAAAATACAGCCGGACCTTTTTCTCCGGTCTGTGAATTTTTCAAAACCCCGAAAACGGTCACTTCGCTGCCGGTTCCGGCAGTAGTTGGCACACAAATAAGCGGATAACCGGGCTTTTGCGGCGGCTGCCCAAAATATTGGGTGATCGGCCCCGGGTTATTAAATAACATATTTACCCCTTTTGCCGTATCCAGCGAACTGCCGCCGCCGATGCCGATCACTCCGTTTACTTGCGCCTCTTGAGCCATCTTTGCCGCTTCATGTACCACATCACTGGGGGCATCCGCCTGGCATTGCGTATATTCGACCACGCCAACGCCGGCCTCCTGCAAACTCTTGATGCAAGTCTGATAGCCCACACCCTTGATAATAAACTCGTCGGTTACGACAATGGCCTTGCTGATACCCAGATTCTTAGCCTCGTTGCCCAACTCGTTGCTCGTCCCTTCACCAAATATTACGGGACATACTTGCGAATACCTGACCATTTTCATCTCTCCTTCAGTTGTATATTTTTACTGCAGTTTTAAATTTTTTCTGCACGATAAGGAATAACTGTTACGCCGCTTGTGACGGTACTTTTTCTATTTTTTGCCTCTTATTGAGGTCTTTAAAGAACAGGCTGAGAATCGCGCCGAGGATCATCGCAAAACCGCCTACTATCACCACAGTGGGATAACCGTATCCGGCGGCGACTACTCCGGCAATCGCGGGCCATACGGACCCGCCGAGTATTTCGCCAAAACCGCAGACCAGACCGCTGGCTGTGCCCATCATATAGTTAGGCAGCTTGTCGCCCGGGATGATCCCCTGAAAGAATGGGAACAACGCTCCGGGTATTGAGCCGAAAAGCGCGTACATAACCACTGCCGCAAAAGACTTAGGAGCGCCAAACATGACAAAGGGTACCGCCGCGCTAATCAGAAAGAACAAAACAATCGTGGCTTTGCGGCCAATCCAGTCAGATATTTTCGGCACCATGACATTCCAAATCAGATACCATATCCCCATGGCGCCAACCACAAAGCCCGCGCTTGACAGATCCCGTCCGGCGGACACAGTGAAAAACAGCGTCGAATAGAGCATCATGGTCCAGTATCCGCACAGAGTAATCGTACCGACAACAAAACAAAGAATCATATTGCGATCCGAGAACAGCCTTCTCAGTACTTCCCCTCTCGTTACGTGCGGTTCATCTTCCGGTTGAATCTGCTGCTCCCGCAGCACTTTCATCAAAATAACGCACATCACGGTAGAAATCAAACCAGCTACGATGAAAGAGAGACGCCAATTGCTGCGGACCGCAATCTGCGTAACAATGATGGGGCCGAGGAAAACCGCAATCGTTCCTACCCCGCAGCTGATGATGCCGGTGTTAAGCGCCACTTTTTCCTTGGTGGATATTTTAAACATCATCGCAAAGATCAGCGGGACAATCGGGCCTTCACAGAATCCGACCAGCGCTCTGGTCACCAGAAGCTGCCAGGTGTTTTGGGTCACGGCGCCGAGCATGGCAAATATACCCGCGCCAAGGCACAGTAAGATGAGCCACTTTTTACGTTTACCCGTCCCTTCAAAAACAGTGGTTAAAAATATCGCGGATAGTGCATAGCAACCTGTCGTAAAGGTATTAATCAGACCGAACTGCTGGTCGGTGATCCCCAGATCGGGCATGATCATCGGCGCCAGGTACGCCATTACCAGCCGGTCCAGGAAAACGGTGCCCCACATAAAGAAAAAACAAATTAAAATACCAAGTTCATACGTTCCCCAGCCAAAAATTTTCTTTTCCGTGCTTGTCATTAAATTCGCTCCTTTACTTTAGTTTTCAGCTGCTCCTTTCCATAAATTTTTTGCCTTTATTCAGAAAGTTCGGCTTTTTACTGCTAAAGCAAGGACTGTGCCAAAGAAAAAGCTGCATAACCACCGGCTTTTGGGGACTCATATCAGCTTTAATCATTTGTTACATTCATGTAGCATGTTACATCTGCCCTAACTCGATGTTCGAAGTTCGAGGTTCGAGGTTCGAGGCTATGCAATGGTGTTGATCCGCAACGATCAGGCACGCAAAACCGTTAGTCGTAAGCGATTTCTCGGCGAGCATGAGCGCATGGTTAACGGTTTGGCGTGCCGCTCGATGCTCAATAGTAACATGCGGCTATTGCTCTGCTCAGTTACAATGGATAGGACATTCTGCCCGTTGTTACACCGGCTGTTACACCATGATGCCATATTGTTTAATCTTCCGGTAAACTGTAATCCTCGATACTTGCAGCTGCCGGGCGGCAAGGGTCACATTGCCGGAGCATTCCAGCAGCGCTTGTTTGACTGATTCCGAAGTCAGATTTTTCGCAGCCGTTAATTTTTCCTCCCCGGCACGGCAGCCGGCAGCTTCCCGCCGCTGGCCCGGAAGAGGTAAATCAGCGGCGGTAATATTGAAGCCGTCCTTCAGAATAGCGGCGCCTTCGATGATATTCTTTAGTTCCCTTACGTTGCCCGGCCAGGCATAGCCGGTTAACTTTTTAATGGCGCCGGAAGATAACTGGTACCTGTCGTCAAGCTGCCGCAAAAAGTGTTTGGCCAATAAGGGAATATCCCCGGGCCTTTCCCGTAATGGCGGGACAATAATTTCAATCCCATTGATGCGATAATAAAGATCCTGCCGGAAACGGCCCAACGCCACCTCCTGCAGCAAATTTTTATTGGTCGCGCAAATCACCCTTACATCGACGGGCAATGCTTTGTGGGAACCCACCCTGGTCACCGTACCTTCTTCCAATACCCTTAACAAATAGGCCTGCAGCTCCAGGGGCATGTCCCCTATTTCGTCCAGAAACAAAGTGCCCCCCCGGGCAGCCTCAAATTTGCCGATGCGGCCGCCTTTTTTCGCGCCGGTAAACGCGCCCTCGGCATAGCCAAATAGTTCCGTGCCAATTAATTCCTTGGGCAAAGCGCCGCAGTTCACCGACAAAAACGTCTGGTCCTGACGGCGGCTGTGATTGTGCATGGCCTGGGCCAGTATTTCTTTGCCCGTACCAGTTTCGCCGCTAATCAGGATGGTTGATTCCACCCGGGACGCTTTTTCGGCTCGCCGCACCATCTTAAGCAGCGCCTGGCTTTCTCCAATCAGCGAAGCAAAATTATAACGTGCGCCGGAAGAAACAACCGAGTGCGTGTGCCGGTTAACGCCGGAGTACTCCGGTTGAAAAAAGGCGATGCCCCCAATCGTATATTGGCCAAGAGCCCAAGGCATTACGGTCATCATCTGGCGCTGTCCCGTACTGCGGCAGTTCACCGCAAATGATTGGTTAACCAGGTCTGAAAACAATGATTGCTTGCCGGGAAGCTCAAAAGCAGCCTCCATTCTGTCGCCAAGCTTAACGCCAAGCATTTTTTGCGCCAGCTGGTTGATTCTACAAATTTGGCCGTCAAAATTGTAGATAATCGCCGGCTGGCCCGCCTTTTCAAACAAAAGGTTTAACAGAACCGCTGATTCCTCTTGTAAACGGCCTCGCAAGGCCTTTTCTATTTTCCCGGCTTCACTGATCGCCCAATTCAAATTGTGGGCGGGAATAATATGTTTAGGGGCGGTTATGGTCAGCACCCCCAGGATAACCCCGGAGATAAGCTCCCTGATTGGCGCGGACAAACAGTTTTGATTGTGCGCTACCGCGCAGTAATGCTCAGCCGCAAAAACCTGTACCGCTTTCCCCATGGCCAAAGCCGTGCCTATGCCGTTTGTGCCGAATGCCTGCTCACTCCAGTTAGCGCCGGGAACATAATTATCGTCCCTGAACCGGTCAAGCATTTTGTGGCCGGACCGGCAATCCAGGATAATCCCTTTTTCATTGCCAAAGGTGACGGCAATATTATCGCCGGGAAATGTTTTAACAATATTATTCAGGTAAGGGTTCATCGCCTCAAATATTGCCTGTCGTTTCTCTTTCTCGATTAAAATTTGGTTATCGTCCAATTCCAAAGGGGCCTTGCGCAAATTAAACGAAACGCCTTTTTCTTTGGACCTTTGCCAGGACTCCAGGATCGGAAAACGCGGCAGCTGGGGATAACTGTCGCCATCCATGAAATGCTGCCAGGCCTGCTCAAGTTTACGCAAAACCGTATGATAATCCGCAACGGATATAACCGCGATTTCGCTTTGTTCAAGCATAGCGTCACCTCCGTCAAATCATCCGTAAAAACGTTCCGCAGCAGTTTTTAAAATTGTTACTGGTCACACGTTACTGCTTTCGCATCGAGCCGGCCCGTAAAGTTATTAACCGTGCGCTCATACTCTTCGAGAAATCGCTTACGGTTAATAA
>WQUS01000101.1 GCA_009781965.1 Bacillota bacterium
GGCCCCTGGATCCGGATAGCGGTTGAAAGTTTCCGGGCCAATATTTTTATATATTTGGGCCTGCATTTCAGCGGGCAGCCCGTAGGGACTTTCATTGGCGTCCAGCTTGATAAAGCCCGGGAATAAGTCGGGCTGATAAGGCGTTAGTTCCTTGAGGTCCGCACGGACAAAGGCGCCGGCTTCAAAATTGTTCATCAATCTTCCTCCTCTCCGGCCAGTCTGATTTTGATCGACGCCAGGTGGGCGCCCAGCCCTTCGGTTGCGGCGATGGTCATGGCCTGTTCCCCTTCTTCACGCAGCGCTTGGCGTGAGTAATCAATTAAACTGGTTTTTTTAGTAAAAACGTCCACATTCAAGGGTGAAAAAAACCTGGCGGTACCGCCGGTGGGCAGGATATGATTCGGACCGGCGATATAGTCCCCCACCGCCTCCGGTGAGTAGTGGCCCAGGAAAACAGCGCCGGCGGCGGTAACCCGCCCCAGCCAGCGGTATGGTTCGGCTACCATGAGCTCCAGGTGCTCGGGAGCAAAGCGGTTGGCTACCGTGAATGCTTCCTCCAGACTGGCGGTCAGCACAATAAAACTTTTCCCGGCCAAAGATGCGGCTGCTACGGAACGGCGCTCCAACTGCTCCAGTTGCACCGCCAATTCCTTTCCGACCGCTTCCGCCAGTGATGGCGCCGGGGTGACTAGGATGGCCGAGGCCATTTCGTCATGCTCGGCCTGAGCCAGCATGTCCGCGGCGACAAAATCGGCCCGGGCGGTATCATCCGCCACAATCAGCACTTCGCTGGGCCCCGCCAGCATGTCGATGTCCACCGCGCCGTAAACCATGCGTTTGGCGGCGGTTACGTAAATATTGCCGGGCCCGGTTATTTTGTCTACCTTTGGTATGGTGGCGGTGCCGTAAGCCAGGGCGGCCACCGCCTGGGCCCCGCCAATCCGGTATATTTCCGTTACTCCCGCTTCGGCTGCCGCCACCAGAGTGTGGGGGTTAACCGCGCCGTTCCTGGCGGGGGGAGTGACCATGACAATTTCAGGCACTCCGGCTACTGCCGCCGGAATGGCGTTCATTAAGACCGAAGAAGGGTAAGAGGCTTTGCCGCCGGGCACATAAATGCCCACCCGCCTCAACGGAGTGATTAACTGTCCCAGCACCGCGCCGTTGGGCTGGGGATCGAGCCAGGAATTTTTCAGCTGGCGGCGGTGGTAGCGCAAAATATTCTCCGCAGCCCGGCGCAGGGCGGTTAGGAATTCTTCACTTACCAGGCCGTAGGCCTGCTTGATTTCCTCTGCGCTTACCGGCAGGTTGGCCGGTTCCAGCGCCACGCCGTCCAAGCGGGCGGTAATGGCGCATAAATCTTGATCGCCGCCTTTTTTAACCGCGTTGACGATTTCCGTTACGGTGGCCGTTACTTTTTCCAGGTCAAATGCCCTGCCGCGCAGCAGGGTGGCAAAGCGTTCATCCGCCGGGGTGATCGTTTGGATCATTGTCAGCCCTCTTTACCACGTTAAAGTAGTGATGCAATAAAATATTAAAGCAATATTGCCGCTGTGTCAACAGTTTTTTGCTTACTGGTTACTGGTCACACGTTATTGTTGTTAGTGGTCACACGTTACTGCTTTCGCACCATCCGGCATAAAACTATAAACCGTGCGCTCATGCTCTCCGAGAAATCGCTTACGGTTAATAGTTTAGCCTGCCTAGGCTTTGCGTTTGAGCAAGCACAGCATAATTTCGAACCTCGAACCTCAAACATCGAATATCGAGTTAACCGTGCGCTCATACTCTTCGAGAAATCGCTTACGGTTAATAACTTTACGGGCCTGGTCTACGGGTACTAACAAGCACATGGTCTGACCAGTAACACAGTTTTTTGCTTACTGCTGCCCGGTATCTGTTTTTAACCTAGCCAAGACTGTTTTGTAACCGTCCGCCCCGTAATGCAGGCACCTTTTGACCCGGCTGATGGTGGCGGTGCTGGCGCCGGTGCGGAGCGCTATTTCACCGTAAGTATTGTTATTCTCCAGCATCCTGGCCACTTCCAGCCTTTGCGCCATGGCTCTTATTTCGGCTACGGTGCAAACGTCTTCAAAGAATTGGTAACATTCGTCAAGATCATGTAAATGCAAAATGGCTTGGAATAGCTGGTCCAGCATGGGATCCCGCAGTTTTCCGCTGTAAGCCAAAAAGTTTTCCCTCCCCGTTCAATCGTCACCGTCGGGATAGTATCTCATGATCAGAATCAGATTAACGCAGCGCTTTTTGGTTACTGTGCACAGGTTACTGTTCAGCATCGAGCGGCATGCAAAACTATTAACCGTGCGCTTATACTCTTCGAGAAATCGCTTACGGTTAATAGTTTTGCGTGCCTGGGCTATGAGTACTAACAAACACAGGGTCTGACCAGTAACGCTTTTTGACCGATGTCTTTCCGGTAGTGCATGCCGGTAAAATTGATTTTTGCTACGCCCTGGTAAGCCAGGTCGATGGCGGCCGGGATGTTTTCAGCCAAAGAGGTGACTCCCAGTACCCGTCCGCCGGCGGCGACTGTCCGGTTGGTTTTTAAAGCGGTGCCGGCGTGAAAGGCCACTACGTTATCGGGCATTTGCTCCAGGCCGCTGATCACGTCTCCCTTGCGGTAATCGCCCGGGTAGCCCCCGGCGGCCAGGACCACACAAACCGAGGCCCCATTGTGCCAGCGCAGGTTTGCTTCGTCTAATTCGCCCGCCAGCAGCCCTTCCAGTATGTCGGCCAGGTCTGATTCCAGCATCATCAGGATTGGTTGCGCCTCCGGGTCGCCGAACCGGGCGTTATACTCCAAAACATAAGGGCCGCGCTCGGTAATCATCAGCCCGGCGTAAATGACGCCGCGGTAGGGACGGTCTTCTGCCGCCATGCCGCGTACCGTGGGCAGCAGGATCTTTTCCAGCGCCGTTTGCCGCAGCGAATCAGTCATTATGGGCGCCGGCGCGTAAGCGCCCATGCCGCCGGTGTTCGGGCCGTCGTCGTTGTCGTTGACCCGTTTATGATCCTGGGCGGGCAGCAGGGGGATCACCTTTTCCCCGTCGGTAAAAGCCAAGATACTGGCTTCTTCTCCCCGCAGGAGTTCTTCAATAATGATGCGCTCCCCGGCAGCGCCGAAAGCTCTTTGTTTCATCATTAAGTCCACGGCCCCCAAGGCGGTTGCCTGGTCTTCCGCCACAATAACCCCTTTGCCGGCGGCCAGACCGTCCGCTTTGACCACGCAGGGAGCGCCTGTTTTTTTGATATAATCGATGGCCCGGGCCGGGTCGTCAAACACGCCGTAGCGGGCGGTGGGGATATTGTACTTCAGCATAATCTCTTTAGCCAGGACTTTACTGCCTTCTATTTCCGCCGCTCTTTGGCGGGGGCCGAAAACAGGATAGCCCTCCTGTTCCAGGGCGTCAACCAATCCGGCCACCAGCGGCGCTTCCGGTCCCACTACGGTCAGATCAATTTTTTCGCGCCGGACCAGAGCAATAATGCCGGGCAAATCTTCCGGTTTGAGATCCACACATTCCGCCAGCGCGGCAATGCCGGCGTTACCAGGCGCGCAGAATATTTTTTTTACCCGGGGGCTGTGGCTGAACTTCCACACCAGGGCGTGTTCCCGTCCCCCGCCGCCAATAACCAATACCTTCAAGAGTTCTTGCCTCCCATGTTTTAATCCATGTTTTAAATCTAACTTGCAGGCCTTGTTTTTTTAGTGCCGGAAATGACGCATGCCCGTAAAGACCATAGCCAGGTCGCCTCCGTCGGCTACAGCCACAGATTCGGCGTCCCGCAGGGAGCCGCCTGGCTGGATGGCTGCGGTAACGCCGGCCTTAACCGCTTCTTCCAGGGTGTCCGGGAAAGGAAAAAAGGCGTCCGAGGCCAAAACAGCGCCCCGGGCCGCTGCACCGGCGTGTTCCAGGGCTATGCGGGCCGAGGTGACCCGGTTCATCTGGCCTGCGCCTACCCCCAGCACTTTTTTGTTTTTAGCGACCACAATGGCGTTGGACTTGACATGTTTGCACACGGCCATGGCGAACAGCAGGTCGTCCATCTCCGCTTGAGAAGGCTCGCGTTTGGTCACTGTTTGCAGCTTGGCCTCATCTATCAGCCCCCGATCTATATCCTGTACCAGCAGGCCGCCGTTAATTTCCCGCAAGCCGGCGCGGTTACCGGACACAGCTGTCAGCGGCCCGGTTTCCAAAAGCCGCAAATCCTTCTTTTGTTTTAAAAGGGCCAGCGCATCGGCATCATAACCAGGCGCGATAATGGCCTCGATAAAAATCTTGCCCATTTCGGCGGAGGTGGCGGCGTCCACTTTAGCATTGCAGGCTACGATCCCGCCAAAGGCCGATACCGGATCGCCCTCGTAGGCGCCGATGTAAGCCTCGACCAGGCTGGCGGCGCAGGCTACGCCGCAGGGGTTGTTATGTTTGACGATCACCACCGCGGTAGTGTTGAATTCCTTGACGGCCTCAAAGGCTGAATTCAGATCCAGGAGATTATTATAGGAAAGTTCTTTGCCGTGCAATTGGCGGGCGTTGCCCAGGCAAGCGCCGGCGGCTTCCGGATCCCGGTAAAAGGCTGCCCGTTGGTGGGGGTTTTCCCCGTAACGCAGGCTTTGAGCCAGAGCATAGGTTTTTTGCCATTGGGCGGGAAATGAGCCGGCTGGTTCCTGCAGACCGGACAGATAGCCTGTAATGGCTCCGTCGTAAGCTGCGGTATGGGCGAAGGCTTCCCTGGCCAACTGCAGGCGGAATGCTTTCGTTGCTTCCCCTTTGTCCAAAGCTTCAATTACATCGCCGTAGCGTTCCGGGTTGACCACTACCAGCACGCAGGGGTAGTTTTTGGCCGCCGCCCTGAGCATGGTCGGACCGCCAATATCAATGTTCTCAATGGCTTCTTCCAGGGTGACATCTGCTTTGGCAACGGTGGCCTGGAAAGGATACAGGTTTACCGCCACCAGATCGATGGGGGTGATATCCTGTTCCCGGAGTTGGGCCAGGTGTTCCTCCTTGCGCATGGCCAAAATGCCTCCGTGCACCTTGGGGTGCAGAGTTTTCACCCGGCCGTCCAGTATTTCCGGAAAACCGGTGACGTCGGAAATGTAAGTAACCGGTACCTGTGCTTCACGCAAGGTTTTGGCAGTGCCGCCGGTGGAAACAATCTCATAGCCCAAACGGTGCAGTTCCCGGGCGAACTCCACCACGCCCTGTTTGTTGGAAACACTGATCAACGCTCTTTTAATGGCAATCTCCTCCTTTGGTACTCATCAAATGGTACTAAGCAAAATTTAAATTGTATTTGGCCGGGCTTTCTTTTTCCCCGTAAAATCAGTCGATACGATTTTGAATACGCAGACAGTTTGGGCCTGCTTAGCGGTAAACGCAACATCCCGGCCGGTTTGGTGTTTGAAAATAACGGATAAGGCTGTGCATTTAAGGCTGTCATCCTTAATAAATTCCGTCTCCCCGAAGCCAATCACACTGGCAAAATAATAACCGGATTGGCAAGGAGTTTCCGCATGAACCGGTTCGCCTTCATAGGCCATCTCAAAACACACTTTGTTATTGCGCCGTAAAATATCCAGTTTTCTGCCGGCCAAAGCGCTGTGAAAATACAGTTCCAGCCGGCCGCCGTCGAGAATCTGATAACCGTAATTCAGCGGCACAACATAAGGCAGACCGTCTTCAACCATTGCGACATGGCAAAGCTTGCATTGAAGCAAGATTTCCTCAATAGCGCCTAAAACTGTTACTTCCCGATCTTTTCTGCGCATATTGCCGCCTCCCGAGCATATGGTTTGTTATTCTTTAACCCGGACCCGGCGGCCTTCCAGGGCTAGTTTGCCTGTGGCAAAGAGGCGGATGGCTTCGGGGTAAATGCGGTGTTCTTCGGCCAGAATCCGCTCCGCCAGCTGGTCGGCTGTATCGCCTTCCCAAACAGGTACGACCGCCTGGATGATGATGGGGCCGGTGTCCATACCTTCATCCACAAAGTGCACGGTACAGCCGCTGTACTTTACCCCATAGCGCCAGGCCTGCTCCTGGGCGTGCAGTCCGGGAAAGGCGGGCAGCAAGGCCGGGTGGATGTTGAGGATGCGTCCCGGAAAGGCTTGCAGCAGTTCCCTGCCTACCAGCCGCATGTAACCGGCCAGGCAGACCAGACCGGCATTGTGTGCAGTTAAAGTATGTATAATTTGCTGTTCGTATGCTTCCCGGCTGTTGAAATCACGGGGCCAGACATGCACCGCCGGAATGCCGGCCAGGCTGGCTCTTGACAAAGCGTAGGCCTTGGGGTTGTCGCTAATTACTACGGCCACCCGGGCCGGTATCAGCCCTGCGGCGCAAGCGTCGATAATGGACTGCAGATTAGATCCCCGGCCGGAGGCCAATACTCCGATGTTCAATATGCTCATTTTTCCCTCCGCTGAACCTCGAACCTCGAACCCGAACCTCGAACCTCGAACCC